>JBGSNW010000303.1:0-21413 GCA_041739435.1 Burkholderiaceae bacterium | reverse complement strand
ATGGCGGTCCTTCGCGTGACAACGCAAAAGACCCGAAGTCTGCCGCTCGACGTTCAAATCGAGACCAGATCCAAGCACCGAATTCGACAAGCAAATCATTAACTTACACCGTCATGATGTGAAAACGTTGGGACACTACTGGTATGCTATGCAATCGACAGAACTGATTCGCACGTTTCTTCAAGAGCGTGTGGGCACCGAGCCTCAACAAATTGTTGACGGCGCGCTACTTGCCGATCTGGGGGTCGATTCGCTTTTGCTGGCCGAGATGATGTTCGAGGCCGAGGACCGGCTCGGTATCTCGATCGCCGCCGATGTGAAGGTGCCGAAGACGGTCGGAGAAATGGTGTCCCTGATGGACGCATTGCTGGCTGCAAAAGCACCGGCGTCATGAGCCAGTGCCGCGTGGCCATCACCGGTTTGGGGCTGGTCAGTCCCTACGGAGGCGGCCTTGACGATTTTTTCGGCCAACTGATGGGCGGGCAGTCCGCGGTGCGGTACTTGTTGACGGACGACGTCCCGCGGCCGCTGTCCATGCCATTTGTGACTTGTGCAGCCTTTGATGCTGACGCTGCACTGGGAAAGCCGCTTGCGATGATGATGGAGCGGTTTTCCCAACTCGGTGTGGCTGCCGCCTTCGCCGCCTGGGAGGATGCCGGATTCTCACGCAAGCCCGAGGAGCCGGCTGCACGTGATGACTGGGCGTGTGTCTGGGGCACCGCACTGGGCGGCATCCTGGCTTTCGAAAAAGGCTATCGGGATATGTGGCTCAAAGGGCGCGAGCGCCTGTCCCCCCTTTCCGTGGTCATGGGGATGAACAATGCCGTCAATGCCCATCTCTCCATCCAGTTGGGGCTCGGCGGCCTGAGTACGAGCCACACAGCCGCCTGCGCTTCTTCGTCCGTGGCGATCGGAGAAGCTTTTCGGCGCGTACGTTCGGGTGAGGCCACGGTGACGTTGGCCGGAGGCTCCGATGCGTCGCAGGCTTTGGGTGTGGCGCGCGCCTGGGAGGCCATGCGACTGATCGCCGCGGGCGACGAGAACACTGCGCCGTTCGCCTGCAGGCCTTTCGCTTCGGACCGCACAGGCCTGGTTCTGGGCGAAGGCGGCGTTGCGCTGGTACTGGAGGATTGGGAACACGCGCGTGCACGTGGGGCCCAAATTCACGGTGAGATGGTGGGCTATGGAACCAGCTGCGACCACAGTCATCTGGTGCGCCCCGAGGCCGACGGCCAAGTGCGTGCGATACGGTTGGCGCTAGCTGATGCGAATCTCACTCCCGCCGACATCGACTACGTCAATGCGCATGGCACGGCCACAACGGAAGGTGACCCGGTGGAAATCACCGCCTTGAGAACGGTGTTTGGCGAGCGGGCAGAGTCCTTGCCCGTCAGCGCCACCAAGTCCATGCACGGTCATCTGATGGGCGCAGCGGGTGCCATCGAGGCGCTGGTCACGGTGTTGGCCCTGCGCGAGCAGTCGATTCCGCCCACGGCTCATTTGCAGGGGCGACTGGATCCAGCCTGCGAAGGCGTGGACCATGTGTTCGAAGGCCGACGCGGCGTACCGCTTCGGGCCGCGTTGTCCAATTCTTTTGCCTTCGGGGGAAGCAACGCCGTGTTGGCGTTTCAGGCCGTTCCGGGGCAACATCTCTGAAAAAAAACCATCGATATGTCCGAAATACCTGTTGTTCCGCTTGACGTCCTCATGAGTGAAGCCGCGGCGTTGATTGTGGAGGCGCTGAACCTTGAGGTTCAACCCCATGAGATCGTGCCGGATGAGGCCTTGTATGGCGAAGGTCTGGGTCTGGATTCCATCGACATGCTGGAGATTTCGCTGGTCATTTCAAAGCGGTATGGCTTCCAGTTGCGTTCGGACAACGAGAACAACGACCAGATCTACTCTTCCTTGCGTGCTCTGTGCACATACATCGCCAGCCAGCGGACCAAATGAACGCGAACTGGTCGCAAGCCTGGCGGATTGGTTTGGCGCTTGTATTGCTGGGGGGCTGGGCTGTCGTTGCATTCCTTGGAAGCGCCGGTGTGGGCAGCGTCGACTTGAATACGGCGGTGGCTGTGACGCCCTTGTTGGTCGCCTGGGCCGTGCTTGTGTGGCAATTCCGGAACTTCGGAATCCGGCTGACGGGATGGTTGTTGGCGTTGGGTGGGGTGCTTGCCTTGTGGCCGCAGTTGCGACAAAACATATCGCTGCTTTATTACATCCAGCACCAGGGCAGTCACCTCGCGTTGGCAATCCTGTTCGGCCGGACGCTTTGGGGCCCGGGTGATTCCCTGATTACCAGCATGGCGCGCTACATCTACGGCAACACCCTGTCCGAACGCAAGGTCCGCTACACGCGACAGGTCACTGTGGCATGGACTTTGTACTTCTTGACCAATGCCCTGGTATCCACCGGGCTTTACCTGTGGGCGTCGACGGCGGTCTGGTCGGTCCATGCGAATCTGCTGACCGGCCCGCTGATCGCATTGATGTTCCTGGCGGAGCACTTCGTGAGAAAGCAGATGTTGCCACCGCATGAACGGCCCGGTCTGGGCGATGTCATCCGCGCCTATCGGCGACGTGCAGACCACGGAACAGCCCGATCTGGGTGTCCGGAATCCGGTGCATGAGGCAATACCCCCTCATCAGCGACCGCCAGCTTGGCGATACCCTGGCTTGGCGTCCGTCGGGTCCGGTGAGTGTTCGGGACTTTGTGGCCGACGCCAAGGCCATGGCCGGGCGTTTGCCTGCGGGGGCGTGGGTGCTCAATCTGTGCGAAGACCGCTACCATTTTGCCGTGGTGTTTGCGGCTTGTTTGCTGGGTGAAAAAACCAGCCTTCAACCGGCTTCCCAATCGGCCGAGACGCTGTACAGGCTGGCACAAGACTACCCCGGGGCGTTTTGTGTGAACGATGGGGTCGCTGACGTGCCAGGGTTGCCGTGCGTGAATTACCGCGATGTGTCTTCGGGCGAACGCCCGCCGGCCGACCATATTCCTTGGCTGGTGGCCGACCGTGTGGTGGCCATCCTGTTCACCTCCGGATCGACGGGGTTGCCACAACCTCACGGGAAGACCTGGGGCAAGCTGGTCCTGAATGGCCGCGCAGAAGCGCAGGGCCTCGGATTGGCGCAGCGCCCGCATGTGCTCGTGGGCACGGTGCCAGTGCAGCACAGCTACGGTTTTGAATCGACATTTCTGCTGGCGCTGCACGGCGGCTGCAGTTTCTGGAGCGGAAAACCGTTTTACCCCCAAGACGTGGTTGATGTCTTGCACACCGTACCTCGTCCGCGCATGCTGGTTACCACGCCCTACCATTTGTCAACCTTGTTGGCTTCGGGTCTGGAGCTGCCCGTGCTGGACATCTGTCTGTCGGCCACGGCGCCGCTGTCCGGCAAACTCGCCACGGAATTCGAGAACCGAACCGGTGCGGCGGTTCATGAAATCTATGGCTCTACCGAATCGTCCCAACTGGCTTGTCGACGCACCGCTGACGAAGCAGGCTGGCGCCTGCTGCCCGGCGTGGCGCTGGCGCAAGAACGCGATATCACCTGTGCCTTTGACGGACATGTGGAAGGTCGGGTTCCGCTGTCCGACATCATCGAACTGCTTCCGGATGGGCGGTTCCTGTTGCACGGTCGCCATGCCGACCTGATCAATATTGCCGGTAAACGCACTTCATTGGCGTACCTCAACCATCAGCTCTGCGCCATTGCTGGTGTGCGCGATGGCGCATTCTTCCTGCCGGATTCCGAAGTCGCGGAAGGGGTCACCCGACTGGCTGCGTTCGTGGTCGCACCTGAATTGCGGCGCGAGGAGCTTCTGGCGGCGCTTCGGTTGCGCATCGACCCCATCTTTCTGCCGAGGCCGCTGGTGCAGGTCGAGTCATTGCCCCGCAACAGCACTGGCAAGCTGCCGCGCAGTGCGCTACAGGCGCTCTACCAAGACCAGGGAGCCCATGGGCGGCGTTGAGATTGGCTGGCGGGTGCCACTGGATCATCCGGCCTTTGCGGGCCATTTTCCCGGTCGACCGATCGTGCCGGGTGTGGTGTTGCTCGACCACGCCGTGCTGATGGCGCAAGCGCATTGGGGCTGTTGCGGGGGAGGGTGGCTTGTCACCCAGGTCAAATTTCTGAGTCCCTGTGGGCCGGGCGACGACTTGGTGTTTGCCTTTCACAATGCGACGCGCGGCGCCCTGGCTTTCACGGTGCACTGCGCGGGGCGGGACATCGCCACCGGTAGTTTGCAGCCGCAAACCGCATGAAGCCCGACGCCCGGCCAGACTGGATGCAACAGCAGGAACGCAGCCACGCGTTCGTTCTGCGACTGATGGTCTGGATTTCGCTGACCTTCGGCCGTCGCCTGGGGCGCTTGGTATTGCATGGGATTGCAGCCTATTTTGTGGTGTTTGCGCCGATGGCGCGGCGCGCCAGCAGGGACTACCTCGGACGTGTATTGGGTCGACACGCGGGTTGGCGCGACGGCTACCGCCACGTGTTCAGCTTTGCGAGCACCATCCACGACCGGGTGTATTTGCTGAACAGTCGCTTCGATGTCTTTGACATCGAGGTTCATGGCGTACAGGCTCTCTACACGGCTTTGCAGAAACAACCTGGCGCCTTGTTGATTGGCGCCCATCTGGGCAGTTTTGAGGTTCTGCGTGCCACTGGGCGGGGGCGTTCGGGCCTCAACGTGGCCATGCTCATGTACGAGCAGAACGCGCGCATGATCAATACCAGCCTGGCGGCGATCAACCCGGCCGCCCTGCAAGATATCATTGCGCTGGGTCGCCGGGATTCCATGCTGGAAGTTCGCGACAAACTTGATGCAGGCTATGTGGTCGGCATGCTGGCCGACCGCACGCTGGGAGACGATGCAACGCTGGAGATGGACTTTCTTGGGCAAGGTGCGGCCTTTCCGCTAGGACCTTGGCGCATGGCTGCCCTACTTCGCCGCCCCGTGTTTTTCATGGTGGGGTTGTACGTCGGCGGGAACCGCTACCAGCTTCACTTCGAACCTCTGGCTGATTTCTCTGATGTGGACCGGGCTGGGCGAGACTCGGCCATCGCGGCGGCAGTGCGACGGTACGCCGATTGCCTGGAGCGGTTTTGCGTGCGGGCGCCCTACAACTGGTTCAATTTTTTTGATTTTTGGCAGAAGAAATGAAGCGACGCTGGTGCTTGGCGGTTTTGTTGTTGGGTCTGGCCACAAGTGCCATCGCAGGTTATGACATTGACCAGTTGATGGCCGAGTTGGCCCAGCACAAGGGGGGGCGCGTGCGTTTTTCCGAGAAGCGTTACTTGGCGGTTCTGGACAAGCCCGTGCAGGCGTCCGGTGAAATGATCTACAGCCCGCCGGACCGGCTCGAAAGGCGCACATTCCTGCCCAGGCCCGAAACCATGGTGCTGGACAAGGATGTGTTGAGTATTGAACGCGACAAGCGAAAGCTCACGGTCAACCTGTCCAGTCGGCCGGATGTATTGGCCTTTGTCGACAGCATTCGCAGCACGCTTTCGGGTAATCGCACTGCATTGGAGCAGCACTACACACTCAAGCTTCAGGGCGACAGTGGGCGGTGGGTTCTGACCCTGTTGCCTAGCGAACCCGGCATTTCGGCGCTGCTGCAGCGCATTACGGTCAGCGGGGGAAAAGGCCAGGTGCGCCACATCGAATACCTGCAGGCTGATGGGGATCGCTCTGAAATCACCATTGAACCCCTTGAGGCCCCATGAGGTCTTTGGCGACGCGCGTTTTTCTGCTGTGGTTGCTTTTCATGCTGGCCTGCGCTGCGGTGGTCTGGAACAGCCGATTTTTAGCCGACATGTCGTTTTTCCTGCCATCCGCGCCCAGCGACGAGCAGCGCGTGCTGGTGGGACAGTTGAAAGAGGGTGCGGTCTCACGTTTGTTGATGGTATCGGTCGAAGGCGGCGCAGCGGTGCAACGGGCGGCGGTGTCGCGCCAGATGCACCAGCAACTGGTGACCAATCCTGAATTTGTGGCGGTACAAAACGGCGAAACCAGCAAGTTGGACCGCGAGCGCGACTTTCTGTTGCGTTACCGCTACCAGTTGAGTCCGACGGTCACGCCCGAGCGTTTCACCGAGGGCGGCTTGCGAACGGCGGTGACCCAGAGCATTGACCTTCTTTCGTCGCCGGTTGGCGTGCTGCTCAAGCCGTTTCTGACGCGAGACCCCACCGGCGAATTCCTGGAGGTGCTGGGTCAACTCAATCCCGGCGCCCAGCCGGAGACCCGGGACGGGGTCTGGGTCTCGCGCGATGGCGAACGCGCGATGCTGCTGGCGCAAACCCGGGCGCTGGGGTCCGATACCGATGGGCAGGCTGCTGCGATCGCTGCTGTGCATCGGGCATTTGAACAAGCTACCCAGGTCCTGCGCTACAGCAATCTGACATTGCAGTTGTCCGGTCCGGCCAAATTCGCAGTGCAGGCGCGCGAAACGATCAAATCCGAAATTGCGCGCCTGTTCCTGGTCAGCTCCCTGGGCATCGTTGGCGTGCTGCTCTGGGTCTACCGTTCGTCACGCCTTCTGCTCCTGGGTCTTCTGCCAATGCTCAGCGGCGCGCTGGCCGGCATTGCGATGGTGAGCCTGGTGCACGGTACGGTATTCGGCATCACCGTGGGTTTTGGCTCGGCCCTGATCGGCGAGGCGGTTGACTATGCGATTTATTTTTTTGTGCAATCCGGGCGCATGGGTCTTGAAAGCTGGCGCCGGGTGTTTTGGCCAACAATACGTTTGGGTGTTCTGACCTCGGCGTTGGGGTTTGGTGCCCTGCTGTTCTCCGGTTTTCCAGGACTTGCGCAGCTCGGTCTGTACGCCTTGGCAGGAGTAGTCACTGCGGCCGTGGTGACACGCTTCGTGTTGCCCCCGCTGGCTGGTGTGCAGATCGACGTGCCTGCGCCAGGGCCGGGGGTGAGGTACGTGCTGGCGCTGCTGGATCGGACATACAAGGTGCGTGTCATGGTGCTGGTGCTGGCTGTACTGGGCGGTGGGTATTTGTGGGTGCAGCGCAGTGCATTGTGGGACCCCAGCCTGTCGGCGTTGTCCACCGCCAGCCCGAATGATGCTGAACTCGATACCCGTATGCGCGCCGATCTGGCCGCGCCGGATGCGCGCTATCTCGTGACCATCAGCGCCACGGACCAGGAAAGCGCCTTGCAGACGGCTGAGCGAGCCGGGGCGCAACTGGACCGGTTGGTGGAGACGGGCGTGATTGGCGGCTACGACAGCCCGGCGCGTTTCCTGCCCAGCCTGATGAAGCAGAACCAGCGACTGGCCAGTCTGCCCGCCCAGGATGTGTTGCACAAGCGGTTGCAGGCCGCGCTGGCCGATTCGCCGTTGGCCGCTTCCCGGCTTGAGCCGTTCGTTGCCGATACGCAGGCTGCGCGCGCCGCAGGGGCTGTAAGGCGTTCCGATCTGGACGGCAGCGCGCTGGCGCTCGCGGTCGACTCCATGTTGATGCCGGGACCGGCGGGGGGCTGGACCGTGATCATGCCGCTGCGAGCAGCCGCTGGCTTGCAAAAGGATGTTGATCTTCCGGTGTCGCAACTGCACGCGGCGCTGGTTGGGACTGGCGCGTTGTTTGTGGACATGAAAGCCGAGTTCAACGCGTTGTACAGCGGTTATGTGGATGAGGCGGTGAAGTTGTCGCTGCTTGGTTTTGTGGCCATCGTGTTGCTGTTGGCGTTTTCGCTGCGCTCGATTTCCCGGCTATTGCGCGTGTTGTTGGCCTTGGTGCTGACAGTCGCAGGAGTGATTGTCTTGCTTCACCTGGCGGGCGAGCGCCTGCACTTGCTGCATTTGGTGGGCATGCTGCTGATCGTGGCTGTGGGGTCCAACTACGCGCTATTTTTTGACCGCGCCGCTGGTGGCGACAGACTGGATGCCGCGACCCTGATGTCGATGGGCGTGGCCACTCTGACGACAGCGATTGGGTTTGGTACCCTGGCCTTGTCCAGTGTCCCGGTGCTGCATGCAATTGGCGTGACCGTGGGGCCGGGCGCGCTTTTGGCGCTTTTCCTGTCAGCGGTGCTGGTTTATCCGACAGGTGACCGATGAGCCAGACAGGAACGTTGCGTCATCTCTGTGACGCGACTTGCGTGATGGTGGTGTTGCCGGGAGCCCTGATGACACCGCAACAAATGGTGCAGGCGGGGCTGTTTGAGGCGGTTCAGCAACGCAGGTTGGCGCTCGACATGATCGCGCTCGATCTGCACGCCCTGGAGGGATGCAACCGGACGGCGCTCGAAACCCTGGAGGTGGAGGTGCTTGCACCAGCGCGCGCAAAGTATCAGCAAGTGTGGTTGACCGGAATTTCCAGGGGCGGGCTGCTGGCGCTGTCCTGCCTGGCTGAACAGGCGGGTCATGTCGACGGCATGTGTTTGCTGGCACCGTATCCGGGGAGTCGCCTGACAATCAATGCCATCCGACGCGCCGGCGGCCTGGACGAATGGCAACCGACAGAAGAACAGTTGCTGGATCCGGAATTCCGCCTATGGCAGTGGCTCAAGAATCCTTCGGTCGATGTGCCGCTTTTCGTGGGCCATGGCACACAGGACCGTTTCTCCGATGGCATGCAGCTGCTCGCCGAATGCCTGCTTCCGACGGCGACGTACCGCACGTTTCCAGGCGGGCACGACTGGCCCGCCTGGCTGGCGCTATGGAGCCAGTTCCTCGACCTCGGATTCTTCAAGGCCCGACCATGACGCGGCGCTGGACCGCATCGCCTGCATTGAAGGCCACCGCCGCAGTACATGCAGCTTCTTTGGGGGCATTGGCCATCCCGGCGACCCGGCCATGGGCGCTTGGCATGTTGGCCGCCAACCATGCAGTGTTGACGCTGGCTGGCATGTTGCCGCGATCCAACCTGCTGGGGCCCAACCTCACGCGATTGCCAACAGAAGCCCAGGCACGTCGCGAGGTCGCGCTGACATTCGACGATGGTCCAGACCCCGAAATTACGCCACGTGTGCTCGACCTTCTGGATGCCGCGGGCGCCAAAGCCAGCTTTTTCTGTATTGGCCGACGCGCGCGTCAGCATCCTGCCTTGTGTCGGGAGATCGTGGCGCGTGGACACCGTGTGGAAAACCACGGTGATACCCATTCCAAGGTGTTTGCGTTGTTCGGCCCTGCGCGCATGCGCGCCGACATCGTCTCGGCCCAGATCACCCTGGCGGATATCACGGGTCATGTTCCACTGTTTTTCCGACCTACGGCCGGATTGCGCAATCCCTTTCTGGATCCGGTCCTCGTCGGGCTGGATCTGCGGCTTGCAGCCTGGACACGACGCCCCTACGACACTTGGGAAGGACGGCCACACCGGGTGCTGCAACGCTTGATTCGGGGGCTGGCGGCGGGGGACATCCTGCTCATGCACGATGGCCACGGGGCACGTGCACCCGACGGCCAGGCGGTGATCCTTGCGACCTTACCCACGTTGCTGCAGACACTGACGGCGCATCAGCTGCAACCCGTGACGCTTGCAGACGCATTGGCATGATAACCGGCTTTTTCCCCGCTCTGCTCGAACAGGCCAGTCAACCGTTTCTGACGGGTGGCCAATTTACCTACCATTACGCGCGTGGCAAGCTGGGGCACGACTGCATTTTTCGCGAGATGCTCAAACGTGGACTCTTCCCTGCGCAGGGGCATTTTCTGGACCTGGGCTGCGGCCAAGGGAGTCTGTTTTCCTGGCTGCTCGCGGCACGTCTTCTGTTTGAGCAAGGTCATTGGCCTGTCGATTGGGCACCCGCACCCCGTCCCTTGAGTCTGCGAGGTATCGAGTTGATGCAGAACGACGTCAAGCGCGCGACGCTGGCCTTTGGCGCCGAACATCCTCTTGTGCGCATTGAGCAGGGCGACATGACTCGGGTTGATTTCGGACGCCCCGATGTGATCACCGTCCTGGATGCCCTTCACTATCTTGAGCATGGTCAACAGGAAAAAGTGCTGCAACGCATCCGCGCTGCCTTGCCCGCTGGAGGGTTGCTCCTGACCCGCATTGGTGACGCCAGTGCGGGACTGCCATTTCATTTCTCCAGTTGGGTCGACCAGGTCGTTACCCATGCGCGAGGGCACCGCATGCCGCGCTTGTATTGCCGGAGTCTGGTCGATTGGAGAGGCCTGCTGAACGAGCTTGGTTTTGAGGTGGAGAGTGACACCATGAGCGAGGGCATGCCTTTTGCCAATGTCATGCTGGTCTGCAGGGTTCTGGGGTGAGCCTGCCACCGTTCTCCCTCAGTAAGATACCCCCTTCCACCTATCGAGCTTCGTTGTGTCGCCCCTTCAACTCTCCGCTTACACCCTGACCACCTGCCTGGGCCGGGGGCTGGATGCCACCCGCGAGGCCTTGCGCAGCGAACGGACGGGTCTTTCTCCCTGTCGCTTTGAAACCGTTGAGCTCGATACCTGGATTGGTGAAGTCGACGGTGTGGACGCGCAGGAGTTGCCAATCGCGCTGAGAAAGTACGATTGCCGGAACAACCGCCTTGTCCAGATGGGACTGGAAACCGATGACTTTGCGCAACGGGTTCGTGAAGCTGTTGCGCGTCATGGCGCCACGCGCGTCGGAGTGTTTCTGGGCACCAGCACCGCTGGTATTTTGCAGACCGAGCAGGCTTACCGCCGGCGTGATTCTGTTGGGGGTGCGTTGCCCGAAGATTTTTGTTACCGGGGGACCCATAACGCGTTTTCGCTGGCGGAGTTCACCCGCGACTATTTTGGTCTTCAGGGCATGGCAATGGCGATCTCCACGGCTTGTTCCTCCAGTGCCAAGGTGTTCGCCGCCGCCGCGCGTCAACTCGCCGTTGGCAGCATTGACGCCGCCATCGTCGGCGGGGTTGATTCGCTTTGCCTGACGACACTTTACGGTTTTTCATCGCTACAGCTCATGGCGGCCCAGCCATGCCGTCCCTTTGACGCGGAGCGCAACGGCCTTTCGATCGGCGAGGGCGCTGCCTTCGCCCTTCTCGAGCGGACCAATCCATCGACCGCATCCGGTGCTGTGTTGTTATTGGGCGTCGGCGAGTCCAGCGACGCACACCATATGTCGGCACCACACCCGCAAGGCCTGGGCGCGCGTCTGGCCATGGAAGCCGCACTTCGATCGGCGGGATTGACGCCCGACGACGTGGATTACATCAACCTGCACGGCACGGCCACGCCGGCCAACGATGCCGCCGAAGGCCAGGCCGTGGCCGCATTGTTTGGCGCGCGCGTTCGGTGCAATTCGACCAAAGGCGCCACCGGGCATACGCTGGGTGCTGCGGGGGCCGTGGAGGCGCTGATTTGCGCGTTGGCCCTGCGTGACAACCGCCTGCCGGGGAGTCCGGGCACTCGATTTCTTGATCCAGCGATCGAAATCGGCTATCAAATACGCAGCGGTGACGCGTTCATACGCCGTGCCTTGAGCAATTCATTTGGGTTTGGAGGCAGCAATTGCAGTCTGATGTTCGGGTTGAACCCATGACCGTCGTACCCATGCACGCCTGGATTGACGGTGTCGGTGTGATCGCACCTGGTCTGCCCAACTGGTCTCACGCACGTGCGGTTTTGCGCGGCGAGCAGAATTTTGAAATGGCCCCCGCGGTATTGCCAAAGCCGGAGCTGTTGCCGGCCGCCGAACGTCGACGTGCCAGTCGCGTCGTCAAACTGAGCATGGGCCTGGGCCTGGAGGCTGTGACGCAGGCCAACGCTGATGCGTCATCCCTTGCCACAGTGTTTGCCGCTTCGGGGGCGGATGGGCACAATTGCCACGCCTTGTGCGAGCAGTTGGCGAGCGAGGACCGGCAGATTTCGCCGACCCGTTTTCACAACTCCGTGCACAACGCCGCTGCCGGTTATTGGGGTATTGCGACACACAGCATGGCGCCGTGCCAGGTGATTGCCGCATTTGATGCCAGCTTTGGCGCAGGCCTTCTTGATGCGTTGGCGCAGGTAATGTCGGAGGGCCAACCCGTGCTGTTGGTTGCCTATGACAGTGAATACCCGCAGCCCCTGCATGCCAAACGTGACACCCCCGATTGTGGCGGTGTCGCCCTGTTGCTGAGCCCGCGACGCAGCGTAGTTTCACAAGCTTCGTTGACGCTGACTGCGTGCACGCAAAGCGCAGAGGCCATGACCGACGCGGCCCTGGAAGGCTTGCGCCTCCAGATACCGGCGCTGCGTGCCTTGCCGCTGCTGGAGCGGCTGGCCCGGCGGCAGGCCGGCAGTGTGGTGCTGGATTACCTGTCGCCAATGCAACTGAAGCTGGACCTGCAGCCATGTTAGACCGGCACTGGATCGCCGCGCACATCCCGCACCACGGCCGCATGTGCCTGCTTGACGCGGTACTGGAGTGGAACGACCAACATGTCATATGCGAATCGAACAGTCACACGGCTCCCGATCATCCCCTGCGTGCCGCCGGCCGACTCGGTGCAGCGACCGGGGTCGAGTATGCAGCGCAGGCCATGGCCATCCATGGCGCCTTGCTGGTACCGCCGAAAAGCAGACCGGAGATGGGCTATCTGGCCAGCGTGCGTGGACTCAAACTGCATGTGGGCAGGCTTGACGATCTGGCGGGTCCACTGCGGATCACCGCTGTGCGATTGTCGGGCGACGACCGACTCATCATTTACCAGTTTCAAATTCACCACCAGGACCGCTGTTTGCTCGACGGACGGGCCTCGGTGGCGCTCAATGGGGTGACGTGATGAAGCAATTGCACAACCCGAAACGGGCCCTGGTCACAGGCGGTAGCGGCGGCATTGGTGCCGCCATCTGTCTGCGACTGGCTGCCGATGGACACCATGTCATCGTGCACGCCAATCGGGCGTTGGACAAAGCCCGGGCCCTGGTCACGCGAATCATGGACGAGGGGGGGCATGCCGAGGCCGTGGCGTTTGATGTGACCGACCGCTCTGCCACGGTCGCGGCGCTTGATGCGCTTCTGGACGCCGGGGCGATCCAGATCCTGGTGAACAACGCCGGCATTCACGACGACGCGGTGTTTCCGGGCATGAGCGGTACCCAATGGGACCGCGTGCTGGACGTGTCATTGAACGGTTTTTTCAATGTGACCCAACCGCTGACCATGGCCATGATGCGAACGCGATGGGGGCGCATCATCGGCATCTCGTCGGTGGCGGCCATTGCGGGCAACCGTGGGCAGGTCAATTATTCAGCCGCCAAAGGCGCCTTGCACGCGGCCAGCAAGTCATTGGCGCTGGAACTTGCCAGCCGTGGTGTCACGGTCAATGTGGTGGCGCCTGGGCTGATTGCGACGGACATGATCGAAGGCCGGTTCGACACCGAAGCGATCAAGAGGATGGTGCCCATGCAGCGTGTGGGCCAGCCTCACGAGGTGGCCGATCTGGTCGGCTTTCTGGCGTCGGACCAGGCCGGCTACATTTCGGGGCAGGTGATTTCGATCAACGGGGCGATGATTTAGCATCCCGTGAGTTCACGCCTTGCGCCCGGTGTATTCCCGAAAAACGCCCAGGGTGACGGAACAGGCCACGTCGACGAAGCCGGCACGGCGCAGCGCGGCGAGAATGAGTTCGGGCTCAATCGCTGCCTCGATGGTATCGCCGTAGTATTCCCACAGGCGCTTCACGTTGGCATGGCGGCGCGTCAAGCGGGCCAGCACTGGCACGATCACCGCGATGTGAAACCTCAGAAGACTTCGCGCCAGCCGGTTGCGTGGGCGGCTGATTTCCATGATGCAAACCCGGCCGCCCGGTTTCAGCACGCGTAAATACTCTGAAAAGGCCCGATTCAAATCACCGACGTGGCGCAACGCGTAGCCCATGGAGACGAAATCCACCAGGGTATCGGGCAAGGGGATGGATTCGGCATAGCCTTCGATGGTTTGGACCGTCACCTTTTTGCGCAGCTCGGCGAGCATTCCCGGCGACGGGTCGAGTGCCCAGACCTGTCCTCGGGGGCCCACCAGCGCATGGCCAGCCACCGTCACCAGACCGGTTCCGGCGGCCACGTCGAGAAGCGACATGCCCTCTTGCAGGCCATTGCGCCGCAACACCTCGCGACGGTACCAGGCGCCGCTACCGAGTGCCGTGAGATTTTCTGCGTTGTCATACCCGGGTGCGGCCTGGTCGAACATGGCCTGTGTCATGGCACGACGCTCTTCTTCGTCGGCAAAGTAGGTGGTCATGCGCGGATCGGCCTTGAGCGCGCCAGCGCGCGCGGGAGAGGGGTCCATTTCAGTCTCCAATGACGAAAAATCGGCGTCGTATCAACAGCGGGAGACGCAGCAAGAAACCGAGGCAAAGCCGGATGTGCATCCAGGTCAGAAGAATGTTGTCGCGCAGGTATTTGAAGTGCGACACGCCCCCTTCTTCGGCCGAAAGGTAGCGCACCTGGGCGTCAACGTTGACAGGGTGGACGCCCGCCCAGCAAAGGCGAACAACAGCTTCGGGGTCGAAGTCAAATCGGCGCATGAACCGGGTGCCGCACATGATTTTATGCAGGGGAGCGATCGGGTAAACACGAAAACCGTACAGCGAGTCACCGATCCCCATCCACAATGTTTCCAAATTGGCCCAACCATTGGACACTTTGCGTCCGTTGACGCGCAACGCGGGCGCCTCAGGTCCGAACACTGGTTTTCCCAGCACCATGGCGCGCGGCGCGCGCAATGAAGTCGCCATGAAGACCGGTATGGCGTCCGCCGGGTGCTGGCCGTCACTGTCCATGGTCAGCACGTGGCTGAAACCGGCACGGGTCGCTTGCGTCAGACCTTCAAGAACGGCGGCTCCCTTGCCCTGGTTGTGGGGCAACACAATGATGCGAAGGCCTTCGTCATCGTCGGCCAGGGCCTGCAAGCTGCGGTCGGTGCCATCGGTACTGCCATCGACGACGACCCAAACCGGGTTCCATGCGGCACGAGCCTGACGCACGGTGCTCAGCACTTGCGCGCCAGGGTTGTAGCTCGGGATCAGCACAAGATGGCTGGTCGATGCGATTGGCTGGGCCTTATTCATTGCCATGGTCACCGAAGGTGCCTTCAAGTTCCTGGCGGAAATAGGCGTCCAGTTCTATTGTGAATGCGACGTGATCCGTGGGGGGAGGGAAGCGCCTCCCCAGTCTGGCCTTGCAATGCAGAGGCAGAGTGGGTTTGCGAAACAGTGGCCAGTCCTTGCCCAGATAAGGCGTGGAAAATTCAAGGAGTACCGTTTGCACCGAAGCGCCGCTACGATGCGCGATCAGCCCGATCGTGGGCGTCAAAGTGTCGATGGGGAACTGCCGGGTGCGGGTTCCTTCGGGAAAGATCAGCAACTGTGCGCCCTGATCCATGACTTCGCGGCTGCGCTTGACGACATAAAACGCGCTGTCGTTACGCATATAACGAGCCAGGCGCGCTGCAGCGCCGAACAACAGGTTGTCCATCAGGTCCGACTTCATCACGCAAGCCACGTTAGGCAAACGCGAGGTGATCATCACCGCGTCGAGCAACGAAGGGTGATTGGCCGCGATGATCATTGGGCCCTGGTCGCGCAATGGGTCCAGTTCGGACAGATCGAAACGGAAGGCGCACAGGCCGCTCAGAATGTGCAAGTAGACGCGAAAGCCCACCGTGATCGCGCCTCGCCCCAGAGCCGTTCCGGCCCGATGCGGCAGGACCGGATAGAGCACCATGGCCATAGGAAGCCAGATCAGGCAAATCAAGGCCAGCATGGTCAGGCCAAAGAACATGACCGCGTGCTCGTAGGCACTCCAAAACGGATTGCCTTGCAGCGTTCGATCAATCATCGGCAGCCACCCGGGTTGACGACTCGCCCAGGATCCACGACACAGCCAAGCCGACGACAAAATAGTGTCGCGTGCGCACCAGTGGGCTGTCGGAAAAGCGTGCGTTCTCCAGATTGTCGTAACGCACGAACGCGCCCAACCAGTGTCCGGAAAAGCGGCGGGAGACGCCCAACAAGTACTCCATGCCGCTGTAACCGCCGCGGGCTCGATAGGCCGGACGATTGGCTGTGGCAAAAGCCGCGTCCACGCCGTAAAAGTACGCGTGTTGGCGCCGGTCGCCGAAGAGCGGGCCGGACTGGAAACCAAAATTCCAGCCTGCCAGGCCCGGCAAATCGGTCATGTCCAGGTTCAAACGGGGATGGGCGACCCAACCAATGTTTTGTGGCCGACGGTCCAGCGTGAAGGCTGCGCGCACGGGCATCTGAAATTTGAGTTGTTGGGAATGCCGAGTGTTGCGCCAAAGCGAGAAATCGACCTGGGGGCCGATCTCAAAGTTGGCATCCAGATCGGGCATGCCGGCACGGGCACGAATTTTCCTGCTCGACGCCGGCGGTGACAGTGCGGCCGAGACGGTGAGGTCGACGTCCTCGGATTCGAACAGTTGACCGCGCACGCCGTTGCGGTCTGCTTTCAGAAACTCGCCCCGATAAACAAAATAGGGCAAAGGCAGGACCAGATTGCTGCTTTGGTCCGATCCGCGGTAGGCGGGGATGCGCATCGCCGCCACCCCCAAGCCTGCTTCCCAAAGCGGTTTCTCTTCGGCCACTGCCGTCATGTGCGCACAGAGGGCAACGCCAGCAACGGCGACAAGCTGGCGTGTACGGGCTCCTGGACGAGCGCAGGACGAAAAATGATCGCAACTCATGCGTTGTACAACGCTGGCGTGTCCACCTTGCGAATGTTCAAGCGGTGCTGTTTCCAGGCCTTGAACGCGCGCCTGGGTTGAAGCACGTTGGCGCTGTAGTACAGCAGCTTGAAGGCCAGCAACGAACGCCAAATGGGGGTCTTCCCAAACACGTCGCCGGCCAGCACCGACAGCAACGCCTCCTTGACCCGGAACACGTTCTTGGGATGCATGAAGAAGTCGCGCATGATGGGATTGGTCATGCGGTAGATGAACCAGGAGTATTCCTTGAGTCCATGGCGGGTCAGGCGGTCAAAGCGCTTGAGTGCGGATGCGGTTCGGGCCGGGTGCTTCAGACAGGTGTCAATCGCTTCGGCCCCGGCCACGCTGCTGTGCATCGCAAGCCAGACCCCGGAAGAAAACACCGGGTCGATGAAGGCATACGCGTCGCCCAGAAGCAGATGGTTGGGCCCGTGGGAGCTCTGCGAGGCATAAGAAAAGTTGCCGGTTGCCTCCACCGGGCTGACCAGGCTGGCATCTCGCAGCCGTTCTGTGAGCGCCGCGTTCAATGCAATGTTGTCCAGCAGGAACTGCTGCAGACTGCGCTGATTTCGGGACTTCATGTGGTAGGGCCACGTCACCATGCCCACGCTGGTGTGACCATTGATCAGGGGAATAAACCAGAACCAGCCGTGTTCGAACCAGAAAATGGTGATGTTGCCTTCATCGCGGCCTTCATTGCGCCTGGCCTGTGCGAAATGGGCATAAACAGCCGCGCTGTTGTGCTTGGGATTGCGTTGTTTGGTCTTGAAGCGGTTTGCCAGGAAGGTGTCGCGTCCCGAGGCGTCGACCACAAACCGGGCCCGCCATTGCTGCTCGGTCCCGTCGTCGTTGCTGGCGACGACATGGGCGCCACCCTCGGCGGGGAAATTGACCGCCGTGACCTTGCACCCTTCGTGCACCTCGGCACCCTTGCGCGACGCATGGCGGATCAGGATTTCGTCGAACTCCGCGCGCCTGACCTGGTAGGCATGGGGCATGGATTTGTCCCATGCGTCGGAGAAATGAAAGGTTTGTGCCCGCTGGTGATCTGTCGAGAAAAATTCCGCCCCGGGCTTGCGCATGCCGATGGCCTGGATTTCGTTCGCAATGCCCATCTTCTCGAACAAAGGCAAATTTGCCGGCAACAGGGATTCGCCAATATGAAAGCGTGGATGGTGGGCTTTCTCGAGCACGACCACGTGGTGGCCGCGTTCGGCCAGAAGACTGGATACCGTGGAGCCCGCGGGTCCTCCGCCGATGACCAGCACGTCACACGACGGCAACGATTCTCCCTCAGCCCGCATGGTCATTTTTTCCCTAGGAACGCCCAATATCCGAGGGCCTGTTATTGCCGGTTTCCGGTGGGGGATTGTACCTCTGCGCGCCAAGCCCTCCTGTGCTTCGAAGGTCAGCAACCACGGGTGACAACGTGCCAGAAAATGGCATCATTGGCCCATGTTTGTACACCTGCGCCTGCACACCGAATTTTCCGTCGTCGATGGCACCAACCGTGTGGATGAGGTGGTCAAGGCCGCTGCCGCCGATGGCCAGCCGGCCCTGGCCATCACCGACTTCAACAACCTGTTTGGCGCGATCAAGTTCTACAAGGAGTCGCGCGGCGCGGGCGTCAAGCCGTTGATTGGCGTCGAGATCCTGCTCGAAGGCCTGGGCTCGGATGGGGCGGCGCCGTCGCGCATGGTGCTGCTGGTGCAAAACCAGCAGGGCTATCTGAATCTGTCCGAGCTGCTGACCCGGGCCTGGACGCAGAACATCGTCAAGGCCCAGGCGGTCGTGAAGCTCGCCTGGCTTTCGGAACTGGGTGAAGGGCTGATTGTGCTGTCGGGGGCGCAGGCCGGCGCGGTGGGGCAGGCCCTGGTGCAGGGGGACGCCGACCGCGCGGGTGACGTGGCGCTGCAACTGGCGTCGCTGTTTCCACACCGTTTTTATCTGGAACTGCAACGCGCCGGACGGCCGGACGACGAAGCCCACGTGAGCGCGGCCGTGCAACTCGCCGCGCGCCTGAAACTGCCGGTGGTGGCCACCCACCCGGTGCAGTTCGCCCAGCCCGACGATTACGAGGCACACGAGGCGCGGGTGTGTATTGCCGAAGGCGAGATCCTGGGTAACGCGCGCCGCGTTCGCCGCTTCACCACCGAGCAATATTTCAAGTCGTCGGCCGAGATGGCGGCGCTGTTTGCCGACGTGCCGTCGGCATTGGCCAATACCCTGGAGATTGCACGCCGCTGCAACCTCACGCTGGTGTTGGGCAAGCCGCAGCTGCCCGACTTTCCCACGCCCGAGGTCAACGGCCAGCGCATGCCGATCGAGGACTACTTCCGCGTTGCGTCGCACGAAGGTCTTGAGGAGCGCCTCCAACACCTGTACCCCGACGCCGCCGAACGCGACCGGCAGCGCCCGCGCTACGTGGAGCGGCTGGAGTTCGAGATCAACACCATCCTGAAGATGGGCTTTCCGGGCTACTTCCTGATCGTGGGCGATTTCATCAACTGGGCCAAGAAGAACGGCTGCCCGGTGGGACCGGGACGGGGCTCCGGTGCGGGCTCTCTGGTGGCTTATTCGCTCAAGATCACCGACCTGGACCCGCTGCAGTACAAGCTGCTGTTCGAGCGCTTCCTGAACCCCGAGCGGGTGTCGATGCCCGACTTCGACATCGACTTCTGCCAGGCGAACCGGGACCGTGTGATCGACTACGTCAAGGCCAAGTACGGCAAGGACGCGGTGAGCCAGATCGCCACCTTCGGCACCATGGCCGCGCGCGCCGCCATCCGCGACGTGGGCCGCGTGCTCGACATGAGCTACACCTTCTGCGACGGCATCAGCAAGCTCGTGCCCAACAAGCCGGGGCAGCACATCACGATCGACGGCGCCATCAAAGCCGAGCCGATCCTGGCCGACCGGCTGGCCAAGGAAGATGAAGTCAAGACCCTGCTCGCGCTGGCGCAAAAGCTTGAGGGCATGACGCGCAACGTGGGCATGCACGCGGGGGGCGTGTTGATCGCGCCGGGCAAGCTCACCGACTTTTGCCCGCTGTACCAGCAGCCGGGCAGCGAATCGGCGGTCAGCCAGTACGACAAGGACGACGTCGAGGCCATCGGTCTCGTCAAGTTCGACTTTCTGGGGCTGGCCACCTTGACCATCCTGGAAATCGCCAAGGAGTTCATCATGGCCCGCCACAAGGGGCGCGAGAACTTCGCCTACGAGAACATTCCGCTGGACGACGCGCCCACCTACAAGCTGTTTGCGGATGGCAAGACCGAGGCGGTGTTCCAGTTTGAAAGCCGCGGCATGCAGGGCATGCTGCGCGATGCCAAACCCACGCGGCTGGAAGACCTGATTGCGCTGAACGCGCTGTACCGGCCGGGCCCGATGGACCTGATCCCCAGCTTCGTGGCGCGCAAGCACGGACGTGAACCGGTGGAATACCCCCACCCGTTGGTGGCCGAGATGCTGAGCGAAACCTACGGCATCATGGTCTACCAGGAGCAGGTGATGCAGACCGCGCAGATCCTGGGCGGCTACTCGCTGGGCGGCGCCGACCTGCTGCGCCGCGCCATGGGCAAGAAAAAAGCCGAGGAGATGGCCGAACACCGGGGCATCTTCCGTGCCGGCGCGGCGAAAAACGACATTGCGCAGGACAAGGCCGACGAAATCTTCGACCTGATGGAGAAGTTCGCAGGCTACGGCTTCAACAAGTCGCACGCCGCAGCCTACTCGCTGCTGGCCTATCACACCGGCTGGCTGAAGGTGCACTACACGGCCGAATTCTTCTGTGCCAACATGACCGTGGAAATGGACGACACCGACAAGCTCAAGGTGTTGTTTGAAGATGCGGTCAAGAACTTCGGCATCACCTTTGAGCCACCCGATGTGAACCGCGGCAACTACCGTTTCGAGCCGGTCACCGACAAGGTGATCCGCTACGGCCTGGGCGCCGTCAAGGGCACGGGCCAGCAGGCGATCGAGGCCATCGTGAAGGCCCGCGAAGGCCAGGGGGAAGGCCTGTCCGGTTCGATCCGCGGGCCGTTCAAAAGCCTGTTTGATTTTTGCGTCCGGGTCGAGCGCAGCAAGCTCAACAAGCGCACGGTCGAAGCGCTCATCAAGGCCGGTGCCTTCGATTCGCTGCAGCTCAACCGCGCAGCGCTGGTGGCGTCCATCGACCGGGCGTTCGAATTTGCCGCCGCCACCGAGGCCAACGCCAACCAGGGCGGCCTGTTCGACATGGGGGGCGAGGACGATCACGGCTCCAGCACGCAGGAGCCCGAGCTGGTCGAGGTCACGCCCTGGGGCGTGAAAGAGCGGCTGACGTTCGAAAAGACCGCCGTGGGTTTTTACCTGTCGGGGCACCTGTTTGACGAGGTGGCGCGCGAGGTGCGCCAGTTTGTCCGGCGGCCGGTGAGTGATCTGATCGATTCGCGCGAGCCTCAACTGCTGGCCGGCATCGTGAGCGACTTTCGGGTCATCAACGGCCAGCGTGGCAAGCTGGCGCTGTTCAAGCTGGACGACAAATCCGGCGTGATCGAGGCGACGGCGACCGAGGAGATCGTCAACGCCCACCGCAACCTGCTCAAGGACGACGAACTGGTCATCGTCATGGGCAAGCTGCAGCCCGACCGCTTCTCCGGGGGCTACCGCCTGAGCGTGACGCAGGTGTGGGATTTGCCCGCCGCGCGTTGCCGCTTTGGCAAGTTCCTGCGCGTGGCCGTCAGCGGGGCTGCGCCGGATGTGGCGCGGCTGCTGCGCGA
>JBGSNW010000299.1:0-2333 GCA_041739435.1 Burkholderiaceae bacterium | reverse complement strand
CCCCGCCTGGGACGATGCCAGCGTGGCCGACATCCAGCAGGCGCTGCAGTCCATGCGCACGTCGTCCCTCAACCTGCGGCAGCAGGCCTACCATGCGCTGCACGACATCGTGGGCGGCGCTTATTTTTCCCACCCCAGCACCTGGGCCCGGCTCGGCTACCCCGGGCCGGTGCCGGTCTGAACGACATTTGAGCAAGGCATTTCCTACCGATGAGCAATGTGCATGACCCGATCCGCGCCGGCCTGGCGCGCGGCTGGAAAGTCCTGGGCGGCGCCCATGGCCCCGTGCCCGAACGCATCCAGTGCGACGTGGCCATCGTCGGCTCGGGCGCGGGGGCCGGCATCAGTGCCGAAATCCTGGCGCGGGCCGGGCTCAACGTGGTGATCGTGGAAGAGGGGCCGCTCAAGAGCAGCAGCGACTTTCGCCAGCTCGAATCCGAGGCCTACCCACAGCTCTACCAGGAAAGCGCGGCGCGCAAAACCGCCGACAAAGCCATCAACATCCTGCAGGGCCGCTGCGTGGGCGGCTCCACCACCGTCAACTGGACCAGCTCGTTCCGCACGCCCACCGACACCCTGGAGTGGTGGCAACGCCAATACGGCCTGACCGACTACCACCCCGACGCGCTGGCGCCTTATTTCCAGCAGGCCGAGATGCGGCTCAACATCACGCCCTGGCTGTTGCCGCCCAACGAAAACAACGACCTCCTGCGCCGCGGCGCGGGCAAGCTGGGCATTGCCGCCGCTGCCATTTCACGCAACGTCAAAGGCTGCTGGAACCTGGGCTCGTGTGGCATGGGCTGCCCGACCAACGCCAAGCAGTCCATGCTCGTCACCACCATCCCCACGGCGCTGGACCACGGCGCCACGCTGCTGGTGCAGACGCGGGCCGAGCGCTTCGAGCTGGTGGGCGACAAAGTGGCCGCATTGCAATGTTTTGAGTCAAAGCAGGGCTCAGCCCCCGTCAATGGGTCAAAGTTTGCTACTAAAATTGAGGCAAAACACTACATCCTGGCGGCCGGCGCGATCAACTCGCCCGCGGTCTTGCTGCGCAGCGGTGCGCCCGATCCGCATCAACTGCTGGGGCGGCGCACCTTTTTGCACCCCGTGGTGCTGTCGGCCGCCACCATGCCCGAAACCGTGGCCGCCTGGCAGGGTGCGCCGCAAACCCTCTACACCGACCACTTCCTTGAAACCCAGCCCATCGACGGCCCCATGGGCTACAAGCTGGAAGCGCCGCCCCTGCACCCGGTCATCTTTGCCAGCACCGTGCCCGGTTACGGCCAGGCGCAGGCCACGCTGCTCGGGCAGTTCCCGCACACCCATGTGCTGCTTGCGCTGCTGCGTGACGGGTTTCACGCGCAATCGTCTGGTGGCAGCGTCAGCCTGCGCAGCGACGGCTCGCCCCTGCTCGACTACCCGCTGACCGACTACGTCATGGACGGCGCCCGCCGCGCCCTGCTCAGCATGATGGAGATCCAGTTTGCCGCCGGCGCCCGCCAGGTGCTCCCACTGCACGAGCTGGCGCAGCCCTACACCACCTGGGGCCAGGCGCGCGACGCGGTGCAAAACCTGCCCATGAAACCGCTGCTCACCAAAATGGTGAGCGCCCACGTCATGGGCGGCTGTGCCATGGCCGGCAGCGAACGCCAGGGCGTGGTGCGCCCCGACGGGCGCCACTGGCAGATCGGCAACCTCTCGGTGCACGACGGCTCCATCTTCCCCACCAGCATCGGCGCCAACCCGCAGCTGTCCATCTACGGCATCGTCAACAGCCTGACGCAACGCCTGGCCGGGCAACTGGGAGGCACGCCGCAGGTGCTGGCCTGAAGGCATCGCCCGTCATGCTGGCCCGGCTGCAACAGATCATCACCCTGGGTTTGCTGGCGGCGGCCGTCGGTTGGCTGGTGAGCCTGTGGCCCACCGCCCCGACGCTCGGTTTGGCCGGTTTTATGGCGATAGCCCTCGGCTACTCGTTGTTTCTCGCTATTGAATTCGTACTACTCAAGTGCCTGCACGGGGCCGACCCGACGCCCGCCCCCACGTGGGCCAACGTCGTCCGCGCCTGGGCTGGCGAAACCCTCGCCGCCCCGCAAGTGTTCTGCTGGCGCCAGCCGTTTCGCGCCAACGCCATCCCCGATTCGGTGCCGATGCCCAGCGCGCCGGATGCGCCGCCGCGCCGTGGCGTGGTGTTCGTCCACGGTTTTGTCTGCAACCGCGGCTTCTGGACGCCCTGGCTGCAGCGCCTGCAAGCCCGGGGGCAGCCCTTTGTGGCCGTCAACCTGGAGCCTGTGTTCGGCAGCATCGAAGCCTACGCCCCCCTCATCGACGCC
>JBGSNW010000293.1:0-1587 GCA_041739435.1 Burkholderiaceae bacterium | reverse complement strand
TCAGCCTGGCCGACACCCTGCTCTTGCTGGCGATGCTGTGCGCGGCCGTGGGCTACAGCTGTGGCGCGCGGCTGTCGCAGCGGCTGCGGGCCGATCACGTGATCTGCTGGGCGCTGGTGGTCTCGCTGCCTGTCACCCTGCCCGCCACGCTATGGAGCTGGCCGGCACAACCCGTGGGCGAGGCCGCCTGGTGGGCCCTGGGCTACGTGGCGGTGTTTTCCATGTGGCTGGGCTTTTTTGCCTGGTACCACGGCCTGGCGCTGGGCGGCACGGTGCGCGTGAGCCAGGTGCAGCTGGCGCAGCCTTTTCTGAGCATGTTGTTCGCGGTGCCGCTGCTGGGCGAGCGGCTGGACGCCGTCACCATCGGTTTTGGCCTGGCCGTGATCGCCACGGTCTTTCTGGGCCGCAAAATGCCGGTGGGCCAGCCGCGGGCACCCCGCCATCCCCTTTCCATCAGGAGTCAACCATGATCTGGACGATGGCGCGACGCGCCGAAAAGATGAACCCCTCGGTGATCCGCGAGATCCTCAAGATCACCGAACAACCCGGCATCATCAGTCTGGCCGGGGGTTTGCCGTCTCCCCAAACCTTCCCGGTCGAGGCCGTGCGGGCGGCCACGCAACACGTGCTCGCGCAAGACGGCCACGCCGCGCTGCAGTACGCGGCCAGCGAAGGCCACGGCCCGCTGCGCGACTGGGTGGCCGCCGAAATGGGACGGCAGGGGCTGAAGGTGGGCGCCGACCAGGTGCTGATCACCACGGGTTCGCAACAGGGCCTGGACCTGGTGGCCAAGGTATTGATCGACGCCGGCAGCCGCATCCTGGTCGAGACGCCCACCTACCTCGGTGCCTTGCAGGCCTTCGCGCCCATGGAGCCCGAAGTGGTGAGCGTGGCCAGCGACGACGAAGGCGTGGACGTGTTGGCCCTTCGACAGGCGCAGGGCCAACGAAACAAGGCCCGCTTTCTCTATGTGCTGCCCAACTTCCAGAACCCCACCGGGCGCACCATGACCGAAGCGCGCCGCGCGGCGCTCAGCCGCACCGCCGCCGACATCGGCCTGCCCCTCGTCGAAGACAACCCCTACGGCGACCTGTGGTTTGACGCGCCACCCCCGGCCTCGCTGGCGTCGCGCCACCCGGACGGCTGCATTTACCTCGGCTCGTTCTCCAAGATCCTCGCGCCGGGCCTGCGCCTGGGCTACCTGATTGCACCGCGCGCGATCTACCCCAAACTGCTGCAGGCCAAGCAGGCGGCCGACCTGCACACGCCCATCTTCAACCAGCGCATCGTGGCCGAGGTGCTGAAAGACGGTTTCATCGACCGCCACGTGCCCACCATCCGCGCGCTGTACAAAACCCAGCGCGACGCCATGCTGGCGGCGCTCCGGAATGAAATGGCCGGCCTGGACGTGCAGTGGAACACCCCCGCGGGCGGCATGTTCCTCTGGGTGCGGCTGCCCGAGGGCATGAACGCCACCGAGCTGCTGCCCAAGGCGGTGGAGCACGGCGTGGCCTTCGTGCCTGGCAGCGCCTTCTACGCCGACCACGCCGACCCGCGCACCCTGCGCCTGAGCTTTGTCACCGCCAC
>JBGSNW010000260.1:0-4475 GCA_041739435.1 Burkholderiaceae bacterium | reverse complement strand
CTCGCCCGCCGGCACGCCCGCCACCGGCTCGTCCAGCAGCAGCACCCGCGGCTCGCAGGCCAGCGCAATGGCAATCTCGAGCAGGCGGCGCTTGCCGTAGGCCAGATGTTCGGTGCGCTGGTTCATCACGTCGGTGAGGTGGAACTGCGCCAGCAATTCTTCGCAGCGCTCGGCCACGCCCGCTTGGCGGCCCAACGGCTGCCACCAGCGCCCACCCAGGCCGCGGTACTGCGACACCACCAGCGCCAGCGTCTCCAGTGGCGTCATCGAATGAAACAGCTGGTTGATCTGGAACGTGCGCACCAGCCCCCGCCGCACCCGCTGGTGCGGCGCCAGGCGGGTGATGTCCTGCCCTTCGAGCGTGATGCGGCCCTCGGTGGCGTCGAGCACGCCGGTCATGAGGTTGATCAGCGTGGTCTTGCCCGCGCCGTTGGGGCCGATCAGCGCATGGCGGGCGCCTTTTTCCACATTCAGCGTCACATGGTCGGTGGCGGTGATGCCGCCAAAACGCTTGACCAGGCCAGCACATTGCAAAACCGGCGACGGGCTCACTGAAGTACCTTCGCCCTGCGGGCTGCGGTGCGAGCTTGCTTGGGAGCGGCCCGGCGCGGCGCTCTCGGCCCCCACGCTCCCCACTTCGTGTGGTTCGCTGCCCCCCAAGGGGGTTGAGCTTGCTTGGGAGCGGCCCGGCGCGGCGCTCATGACCGCCCTCCGAACCAGGTCCAGGGTCGCATCAGACGTTCGCGCCCGACCAGCACCAGCACCACGAGAAACAACCCGATCCAGAACGTCCAGTATTGCGGGGTGATGTTGGAGATCACGTCGTGCAGCAGCTTGAACACCACGGCACCCGCCAGGCCACCATAAAGCCAGCCCACACCGCCGATCACCAGCATCAGCATCACATCGGCCGAGCGCTCCAGCGAGAACACGTCCAGCGACGCAAACCCCGTGGTCTGCGCCAGCAGGGCGCCAGCCGCGCCCGCCATGCCCGCCGCCACGGTGTAGACCACCGCCAGCCGCGAGCTCACCGGGATGCCGATGGCCATGGCACGCAGCCGGTTGTCGCGCACGGCCTTGAGCGTGGCGCCAAACGGCGAATGGATGAAACGCCGCGCCAGAACAAACAGCAGCAGCAGCACGGTCAGCGAATACCAGGCGGCCGTCTGCCCGGCCAGGTCGAACTCGAACCGCCCCAGCAACGGCCCCATGACCACGCCTTGCAGGCCGTCGGCGCCGCCGGTCAGCCAGTCCATCTTGTTGGCCAGCTCCATCAGGATCAGCGCCATGCCCAGCGTGACCATGAGCCGGGTCAGGTCGGTGCCGCGCATGATGGTCAGTGAGCAGACCGCGCCCAGCGCCGTGGCGGCGGCCACGCCAACGGCCAGCCCGAGGAGCGGGTCGGGCATCACCAGCTTGGCAAACAATGCGGCGGCATAGGCGCCAAAGCCCAGGAAGGCGGCGTGCCCCAGGGACACGATGCCGGTGAACCCGAGGATCAGGTCGAGCGACAGCGCAAACAGCGCGACGATGGCGATCTCATTGACGATCAGCGCATGCCGCGACAGCACGAACGGCGCCACGAATGCCAGCAGCCAGACCAGCGGCTCCCACAACTTCCAGCGGCTGCTTTCGAGCAAAGAATGACGTGCTTCCATCTCAGCGATCCATTGAACAGTGCATGGCGCGTGGTGCAAGTTGGGCGGGTGCTCCGGGCCCGCGGACGCCGTGGAACGGGCTGTGCCCGGCCGCTGGCGTCGCTCCCTTGCGGGAGGATGCGGCTCCACGCGATGAGCAAGCAACGGAGCCGAGCGTCATGACTTTCCGCCCTTTCGCACAAACAGGCCCTGCGGCCGCCAGATCAGGATGACGATCATCAGGCTGTACACAATGAACGCCCCAAGCTTGGGGATGTAGTACTTGCCCGCCACGTCGGCAATGCCCAGCAGCAGCGCGGCCAGCAGGGGCCCGGTGATGGACGAGGTGCCGCCCACCGCCACGACGATCAAAAAATACACCATGAACTTCAGCGGAAAGGTCGGGTCCAGCCCCAGCACCTCGGCGCCCAGCGCACCGCCCAGCCCGGCCAGCCCCGAGCCGACGGCGAAGGTGGCCGAGAACACCAGGTTGACATTGATGCCCATGCCCGCGGCGACACGCGAGTCGTCCACACTGGCGCGCAGGCGGCTGCCAAAGCGCGTTTTCGACAGGATGGCCTGCAGCCCCAGCGTCAGTGCGGCGCAGATGGCAATGATGAACAGCCGGTAGTGGCCCATGCCGAGCGCGCCATTGGCCAGTTCGGTGCGGCCGCGCAGCCAGTCGGGCAACTGCATGATCTGCTGCTGCGAACCCATGAAGTAATCCGCCGCGGCCACCGCCATGAAGGTCAGCCCGATCGAGAACAGCACCTGGTCCAGATGTGGCTTGCTGTACATGGGCCGGTAGAGCGTGCGCTCCAGCACCGCGCCCAGCAGCGCCGCGCCCCCAAAGGC
The DNA here is from genome assembly GCA_041739435.1 of Burkholderiaceae bacterium. Classification (GTDB taxonomy): domain Bacteria; phylum Pseudomonadota; class Gammaproteobacteria; order Burkholderiales; family Burkholderiaceae_C; genus PHCI01. Next base: position 1,983 of record JBGSNW010000260.1, on the reverse strand, counting down.
GATCGGCAGGCACACCAGGAACGGAACCCCCTGGCGCTGCATCAGTTCCACCGTGAGGTAGCCGCCCACCATGGCAAAGGCGCCGTGCGCCAGGTTGATGAAATTCATCAACCCCATCGTCACGGACAGCCCGACGGCAAGGATGAACAGCAGCATGCCGTAGGCAATGCCGTCAAAAAGGATGGTCAGCATGTTGTGCGGTGGGTCTGTATCGTGTCCAGGCCGGATGGTGCGTCACCTTCCGCAAGCCCCGGGAAGCCGGCTCCGCCGTGGCGTGAGCGCTGCCCCTGCAAGGAGGAGGCACAACGCGCGGCAGAGCCTGCGGGTGTTCAACGACGTCGATCACCTCGTCTTGCCGGGGTCCTTGACGTCCTTGATCGTGTCGAACTCCTGGTTCCAGAGTTGGCCGTTGACCCGCTCGACCTTGCGGATGTAGATGTTGTGCACCACGTCACGGGTCTGTGCGTCGATGAAGACCGGTCCACGCGGGCTTTCGAAGATCTGGCCCTTCATGGCGCTGAGCAGGGCCTCGCCGCGACCGCCTTGGGTGGTTTTGGCCGCCTCGTAAATCACGCGCATGCCGTCGTAGCCCCCCACGGCCATGAAATTCGGACGCAGGCCGTTGTTGGCCTTGCCGAAGGCGTCCACAAACTTCTTGTTGAGCGGCGAATTGTGGGAGGCCGAATAATGGTGCGAAGTGACCACGCCCAGCGCCACATCGCCCATGTTGTTCAGGATGTCGTCGTCGGTCACGTCGCCGGTACCGATCAGCCGGATGTCGGCCTTGTCCATGCCGCGCTCGGAAAACTGCTTCATGAGCGCCGCGCCGGCGCCCGAGGGCACGAACACAAACAGCGCGTCGGGCTTGTCGTCCCGCACTTTCTGCAGGAACGGAGCAAAGTCCGGGTTGCGCAGCGGCACCCGCAGCGAGTCCGAGACCTGCCCGCCGTTGAACGTGAAGCGCTCCTTGAAGAACTTCTCGGCGTCGATTCCCGGGCCGTAGTCCGACACCAGGGTGACGACCTTTTTGATGCCATTGCGGGGCGCCCAGTCGGCAATGCCCACGCTGGCCTGCGGCAGCGTGAAACTGGTGCGAACGATGAACGGCGACGCCAGCGTGATGCTGGAGGTGGCGGCCGCCATCACCACCAAGGGCGTCTTGGACTGCGTGGCGATCGGCGCGGTGGCCAGCGCCAGCGGTGTGAGGCCGAAGCCGGCCAGCACGTTGACCTTGTCGTTGACCACCAGTTCCTGCGCGATGCGTTTGGTCACGTCGGGGGCACTGGTGTCGTCCTTGAGGATCAGCTCCACTTTTTTGCCCGCCACGGTGTCGCCGTTCTGCGCCATGTAGAGCCGGACCGCCGCCTCGATCTGCTTGCCCGTGGAGGCAAACGGACCACTCATGGGCAGGATCAAACCGATCTTGAACTTGTTGTCCTGGGCCTGGGCCAGCGATGTGCCCAGCGCCAGGACGGCAACGGCCGTGGTCTTGAGAAACACGCGTTTTTGCATGGTTTGTCTCCGGTTTGAACGTTGAGGGCAACTGTTACCGGATCGAACAGGTCTGGCAAGTCGTATTTCCAGCAGAGTGTTATGCCGTTGCGTGATATCCGGACCTGTGTTAACGGTCCGGCCGCCAGGCGGAGTCCAGCGTCACCGAACCCACCACCCGCGAGACACACACGCAGATTTTGTGGTTCTGCTGCTTCTCGTGGTCACTGAGGAAAACGTCACGGTGGTCAATTTCACCGTTCAGGTCCACCACGTCCATGGCGCACAGGCCACACTCGCCCCGGCGGCAGTTGTGCAGTGCCGGCACACCGGCCAGTTCCAGCGCATCCAGCAGGCTGCTGTCGGTGGGCACGGTGATGTCGACGCCGTGGCGTGGCACTTTCACGCCGAAGGGCAGCGGCGCGTACCGGCCGCTGCTGCCAAAGGTTTCGTAGCGCAGATCGGCCTCGGGGCGACCAGCCGCCGCCCAGG
>JBGSNW010000229.1:0-15580 GCA_041739435.1 Burkholderiaceae bacterium | reverse complement strand
ACGGCCTTGATCACGGCCGGGTTGGGCTCGCTGAACAAGGCCTCGGTGAGTGGCACCAGGGGCTGCCAGATCCGCCGCGCCGCTGGCAGGTCCCCGGCCTTCAACCGCTGCAGCACCTGCACCCAGGCGGCCGTGTTCACGTGCGCAGCGGCTGAAATCGCGCCCGCGCCACCGTGCGCCAGGGTGCTGAAGATCTGGGTGTCTTCCCCGGCCAGCACCTGCAGCCGCCCGTCGGCGATCAGCGCCTGGGTCTTGTGCGCATCGCCCCCGCAGTCCTTCACGGCGTGGATGTTGGGGTGGCCGGCCAGCGCCAGCAAGGTGTCGCGGTCGATCCGGGAACCGGTGCGGTAGGGGATGTCGTAGATGATCACCGGCACCGGACTCGCGTCGGCGATGGCTTCAAACCAGTGGCGCAGCCCGGCCTGCGAAGGGCGGATGTACAGCGGTGCCGGCACCAGCAACCCGGCCACCGGCTTTTGGCCCAGCAAGCGCACCCAGTCCAGCAGCTGTGGCAGGTGATAGCCCGAAACCCCCATCACCACGGGCAAGCCGCCGCGGGCCTGGAGCACGGTGTCCAGCACCGCGAGCTGCTCGGTTTTGTCGAGCGCGGCGGCTTCGCCGGTGGAGCCGCATGGCACGAAGCCGGACACGCCGTCCCGGCCAAGTTGTTCCACCAGCCGGTGCAAGGCCGGGTGATCGACCTTGCCGTCGCGAAACGGGGTGACCAATGCGATCCAGAGACCGGAGAAAAGACGATGATGAGTTGGCACGATGCGGATCCTCGAAAAGATGACCGATGAAAACACCGTCACCGGATGCGCATGGAAAACCCATTGAGGGAGGAGGCCGCAACCTGCCGGTTCCATCGCTCATCCGAGGACGGAACCGCGGCTCCGGTCAGATGAGCCTGGGTTTTTTGGATTTGTCTGCAACCGTGCAACCTGCACCCGGCAGCCCATCGGCACCGGTGGGTGCGAGGCGGCGGATGAATGGGCTTGCGGCAAACATGGGTAACATCTTAGCACTGCGAAAATGCACACATGAACCCCGCCCGCGTCACCATCCAGACCGCCGATTTCAACCTCGCCGACGAGATAACCGCCCTGCGCGCCAACGATCCCCGGGTGGGCGCGGTGTGCAGCTTTGTGGGCACGGTGCGTGACCGCAATTCAGTTCCCGGGCCAGACACTGCGCGGGCGGCCCAGCCCCATCGCCCGGAAATCACGAGCATGGAGCTGGAACACTACCCCGGCATGACCGAAAAATCCATCGAGGCCATGATCGACGAGGCGCACCGGCGCTTTGACATTTTTGGCGCGCGTGTCATTCACCGCGTGGGCCTGTTGCAGCCGCTCGACCAGATCGTGCTGGTGGCGGTCACTTCGGCGCACCGCGGGCAGAGCTTCCAGGCCTGCGAGTTCCTCATGGACTACCTCAAGACCCAGGCGCCGTTCTGGAAAAAAGAGCAGACCCCCGAAGGCGCGCAATGGGTGGACGCCCGGGTGAGCGACGACGCCGCGCTGGCCCGCTGGGGCATCGCAGCGGCCAATGCCTGAGCCCCGCGCGGTCTGATCTGCGTCAAGCCGATGGCAGTTGGCGGGCGATTTGGCCCCCGGCTTGCTTGAAAACCTGGCAAGCAGCGCCACATGCCGGTTAACTCACCGATCTGGAGCGCCTTTCCATGCGAATCGACAAACTGACCACCAAATTTCAGGAAGCCCTGGGCGACGCCCAGACACTGGCGCTGGGCAATGACCACGCCTACATTGAACCCGTGCACATCCTGGCCGCCATGCTGCGCCAGGACGACGGTCCGCGTGCGCTGCTGCAGCGGGCTGGCGTCCATGTCGCCCATCTGCAGACCGCGGTGGACGCGGCCGTCAAGAAGCTGCCGCAGGTGCAGGGCCAGGAGCAGGTGCAGATCGGACGCGACAGCGTCTCGCTGATCCAGGCGTCTGAAAAAGAGGCCATCAAACGCGGTGACCAGTATGTGGCGGGCGAGCTCTTCCTGCTGGCCGCTGCCGACAGCAAGGGGGGCGTGGGCACACTGGTCCGCGACAACGGCCTCACGCGCAAGAATCTTGAAGCAGCCATTGACGCCGTGCGCGGCGGCCAGAACGTTAACAGCGCCGACGCCGAAGGCCAGCGCGAATCGCTCAAGAAATACTGCATCGACCTCACCGAGCGCGCCCGGCAGGGCAAGCTCGACCCGGTGATCGGCCGTGACGACGAGATCCGCCGCGCCATTCAGGTGCTGCAACGCCGCACCAAGAACAACCCGGTGCTGATTGGCGAACCCGGTGTGGGCAAGACGGCCATCGTGGAAGGCCTGGCCCAGCGCATCGTGGCCGGTGAGGTGCCCGAATCGCTCAAGGGCAAGCGTGTGCTGTCGCTGGACATGGCCGCACTGCTGGCCGGTGCCAAATACCGCGGCGAGTTTGAAGAACGCCTGAAAAATGTGCTCAAGGAACTGGCGCAGGACGAGGGCCAGACCATTGTCTTCATCGACGAGCTGCACACCATGGTGGGCGCGGGCAAGGCCGAGGGCGCGATGGACGCGGGCAACATGCTCAAGCCCGCGCTGGCCCGTGGCGAACTGCATTGTGTGGGCGCCACCACGCTGGACGAATACCGCAAGTACATCGAGAAGGATGCGGCACTGGAGCGCCGGTTCCAGAAAATCATCGTGGGCGAGCCCACGGTGGAGGCCACCATCGCCATCCTGCGCGGGCTGCAGGAAAAATACGAAGTGCACCACGGCGTGGAAATCACCGACCCGGCCATCGTGGCCGCCGCCGAGTTGAGCCACCGCTACATCACCGACCGCTTCCTGCCCGACAAGGCGATCGACCTGATCGATGAAGCGGCCAGCAAGATCAAGATCGAGATCGACTCCAAGCCCGAGGTCATGGACAAGCTTGACCGCCGCCTGATCCAGCTCCAGATCGAGCGCGAGGCCGTGCGGCGCGAAAAGGACGAGGCCTCGCAAAAGCGCTTTGGGCTGATCGAGGAAGAAATCACCAAACTGCAAAAAGAGATTGCAGACTACGACGAGATCTGGAAGGCCGAGAAGGCGCAGGCCCAGGGCAGCGCACAGTTCAAGGAGGAAATCGACCGCATGCGTCACCAGATCGAGGAGCTGACGCGCAAAGGGGACTTCAACAAAGTGGCCGAGCTGCAATACGGCAAGCTGCCCGAACTGGAGAAAAAACTCAAGGCCGCACAGGCGCAGGAGTCCGGCAAGGCGGTCAGCGGCAAGCCACAACTGCTGCGCACCATGGTCGGTGCCGAGGAGATCGCCGAAGTTGTGGCGCGTGCCACCGGAATTCCCGTGGCCAAGCTCATGCAGGGTGAGCGTGACAAGCTGCTGGTGATGGAAGACAAGCTGCACGAGCGCGTGGTCGGGCAGGAAGAAGCCATTGCCGCGGTGGCCAACGCCATCCGCCGTTCGCGCTCGGGCCTGTCAGACCCGAACCGGCCGACGGGCTCGTTCCTGTTTCTCGGCCCCACGGGTGTGGGAAAGACCGAGCTGTGCAAGGCACTCGCGGGCTTTTTGTTTGACAGTGAAGACCACCTGATTCGCATCGACATGAGCGAGTTCATGGAGAAGCATTCGGTGGCCCGCCTGATCGGTGCGCCGCCCGGGTATGTGGGCTATGAAGAGGGTGGCCACCTGACCGAGGCCGTGCGCCGCAAACCCTACAGCGTGCTGCTGCTCGACGAGGTGGAAAAAGCCCACCCCGACGTGTTCAACGTGCTGCTGCAGGTGCTGGACGACGGTCGTCTGACCGATGGCCAGGGCCGTACCGTGGACTTCAAGAACACCGTGATCGTGATGACGAGCAACATCGGCTCGCACATGATCCAGGCCATGGTCGGACAACCGGCCGACGAAATCAAGGAAGCCGTGTGGGGAGAACTCAAGAACCACTTCCGGCCGGAGTTCCTGAACCGCATCGACGAGACGGTGGTGTTCCACGCGCTGGACGCACAACACATTGCGGCCATCGCCAAAATCCAGCTGCGCATCCTGCAGCTTCGGCTGGCCAGGATGGAACTGGACCTGCAGGTGTCCGACGCCGCGTTGGCCGAGTTGGCCAAGGTGGGCTTCGACCCGGTGTTCGGGGCGCGCCCGCTCAAGCGTGCGATCCAGCAGCGCATTGAGAACCCGCTGTCAAAACTGATCCTGGAAGGCCGTTATCCGCCCAAGAGCGTGATCGCCATCAGTGTGGACCCGGTGCGGGCACCGGGGGTGTTCAGCTTTGCGGCGGTGGATCAGGGCGTGGCGTAAGAATCGCTAGAAGCGCCAGCCCAGGCCAGCGCCGAACAGTACCGGATTGACGTTCAGGGTGCCCAGCCGGGTGCCACCGGCGGATACGTTGGTGTCGAGGTAGATTTTCTTGACATCGATGTTGAGGTACAGATTTCGGCTCAGCGGAATGTCGACGCCGAGCTGGAAGGCGGGGCCCCAGCTGTTTTTGTTGATACCCACGCCAGCCGGCAGACGCACGGAACTGAACCGTGTGTAGTTGATGCCGGCACCCACATACGGCTTGAAGCCGTTGAGGTTCAAATGATATTGTCCGAACAGTGTCGGGGGCAGGTGCCTGAGTGTGCCGATCTTTGTGCCATTGGACCGAACCGAGTGCTTCTGGGGTACCGTCAGCAGCAGTTCGGTTGCGAAGTTAGAGTCGAAGGAATAACGCACGCTGATATCGGGGATGACCTTGTCATTGACACCGAGGCCCAGGCCCGTGCTGTCCTGGTCAACGCTGTGCAGGTTCACGGCGCGCAGATACAAAGTCCACGGCCCGGGCTCGCCGACCTGCTGGGCGAGGGCGGTGCCTGAAACAAGGGCGCATAAAACTGCGGCGGCATAAACGTGTTTTGTCATGATGCAAGGTCCTCTTGACGGGGTTGGTGAAGGTGGATGCCATCGGTATTCCGGGAAACTCGGTGATCAGGCATTGATGGGACGACCGTTGCGCCAGATCAGAAAGCGGCGATAGAGTGCAACACTGAGCACCATGCCCCAGGTCATGCCGATGAACATGCCGCCCAGCATCCCTGAAAGCGCGTTTTCGCCCGACGCCAGCGCCCAGCGCGAAAGCCACAGTGCGCCGGTGGTCATGCCGATCAACATCCAGCCCGAGCACATCAGGTTCTGCAGGAACAGGGAGCACAGGTAACGTCCGCAGCGGGGTCGGAGAAGCCGCAGGCTTGGGATGGCCAGCAGTCCTCCCGCCAGCATGCCCGCATGCATGCCGGGCAGAAACGTCAGATGCAGTCCGAGTGCATCGAAAAAGCCGAGTGTGGCCGACTGCGCGCATAAATCATTCAGACGGGCAGGACCGGCCTGCGCGGTGTCGTACACCAACCCGATCAGCATGCCTGCGAACCCCAGTGACAGCATGATGTGGGGGGGCGACAGTCCGGCGCGCTGGGGCCGCACCCAGGCCAGCGCAGCGCAACCCAGCGCCACCGCGAGGAGCGTCGCCACGATGGCGGCCAGATGCTCGCCTTGCGCAAGGGGGGTGGTTCTTCCAAGCGACCACAGGGTGACCCCCACCATCGATACGAGGATGGCCGGCGTGAAGGTGGCAGAGCCAAAACTTCCGATCAACCAGCGGTGTAGCGTGTGCACGTTCATCCTTCAAACGGCGGCGGGAGGCAAAATTGCTTATTCGGGAAATCCCCATGACGGCGAAAGGGCGGCACCATCAACATTCGGTTGCACGTCCGGGAGATGAGGCGTGCATGTGCGGACATTAATGCGAGCCTCGGCTTTCTGCATGAAGCATGAACGAAGCGCACCTGGATCGCATGAGCGTCATTTTTGAGTCACGAAAGTGTGGCGATGATCCCTGACCGTTGAACTGCTACGGGGCATGCTGATGAAAAATGGTTCGTTTGGCGCAACGCCTTCATCCGCTTCGAATTCATGGCTGTACCTGCTGGAGCGCTTCGACGTGGGCGTGGTGCATCTCGATCTTGAGTTGCGCGTCATGGGCATGAATGACTATGCACGCCGCAGTCTGCCGGTGCAGGAAAAAATGCCTTTTGGCAAGCTGGTGATGTCGTTTCATCCGGAAGCTGCGCAGGCCAAGGTCAAATTCCTACTAGGCCAGGCCGAATGCCCGGTCAACAACGCGCCACCCATGGCGATGATGATCAACATCCCCGATCGCGTGCTGCTCATCAAGGTGTCCAAAATCGGGGACGCGCAAGGTGTCACGACGGGCTACACACTGGTTTTTTATGACATCACGGAGGTGGTCAGCCACGAGGTGCAAGGTGGTTCGACGCACGGCATTCGCGATGTTGCGGAGAAGCGCCAGTTGCGGAAGATTCCGACCATCAAAAAAAACCGGGTCCTGCTGGTGGACGTTCCCAGTGTGTCGTTCATCCGCTCCGAGGGGCATTACACCTGGGTGCATACCGGTCAGGGAAACCAGTTCTGCAATCTCAACATCGGCGACATCGAGAGCCGGCTGGATCCTAAGCTGTTCCTTCGGGTGCATCGAAGCTACATCGTCAATCTCTCCCGCGTGGATGAAATCGTGCGTCACGATGGACGCCTGACGTTGCGCATGATGGGGAGCGAGCCGGTCGAAATTCCGGTATCGCGCGCCAGCGCGCCACGCCTGATGGAGCAGTTTGGCCTTGCCGACGCGGCCGCGGCCAAAAGCTGATTTGGGACTCTGCTGACGGGGCAGGTTCGTCATCCCTATTGTTCGTGCAGCGTGGCGGTCATTCGTGGGGTGTGGCGGCCATTGATTGCATAGCCTGCACGCCGGAATTTCGTGGAACTAGAGTCGCATACCTAGTGACCAACAGGTCGATCCAGGAGACGAAGTGATTCCACCCTCATTCGAATACCATGCCCCGCGGTCTGTCGGCGAGGCCCTTTCGCTGTTGACCGGCATGAACGGCGATGCCAAGCTGCTGGCCGGCGGTCACAGTCTGCTGCCCATGATGAAACTGCGCTTTGCGCAGCCTAGTGTGCTGATTGACATCCATCGCATCCCGGAGCTTCGCGGCATTTCCGAGGCAGACGGCCAGATCCGCATCGGCGCCATGACCACGGAGAGCGAGTTGATCGACTCTGCGCTTTTAGGACAGAAGCTGCCACTGTTACCCGAGGCAGCCTTGTTGATCGCCGACCCCCAGGTGCGAAACCGCGGCACCATTGGCGGCGACATCGCCCACGGGGACCCCGGCAACGATCACCCGGCCATCGCGATGGTGCTCGATGCTTCGTTCGTGCTGCAAGGCCCCAAGGGCGAGCGGCTGGTGACGGCGGTCGATTTTTTCCACGGCCCCTATATGACCGAACTGGCGGAAGACGAGATCCTCACCGCAATTCTGGTGTCGCCGTTTGCCGAGGGAACCGGTTACGCCTATCAAAAACTCAAGCGCAAGACCGGCGATTGGGCGACCGCAGGCGCGGCGGTGGTGCTGCGCATGAGTGGCGGTCTGGTGACGCAGGCCCGCATCGGGTTGACCAATGTGGCACCGACCGCATTGCGTGCCCGCGATGCGGAGGCCGCACTGATCGGACAACCCGTGAACGATGCCGTGCTGGATGCGGTGGAAAAGGCCGTGCGTTCAGTGTGTGACCCTGCGGAAGACCTTCGTGGAAACGTCGAATACAAGACGGCGATGGCCGCTGAAATGACCCGGCGCGCCATCCGCGTCGCTGCTGCCCGCTGCCATTGAATCAAGAACAAAGGAGACGTCGCCATGAGCAAAAAAGTTGTGTCCATGACCCTCAACGGTCGCAAGGTCGAGGAAGCGGTTGAACCACGAACCCTGCTGATCCACTTTCTTCGGGAAAAAATGAACCTCACAGGTTCCCACATCGGCTGCGAGACCAGCCACTGTGGCGCCTGCACGGTGGACGTGGATGGCCAGTCCGTCAAGAGCTGCACCATGTTGGCCGTGCAATGCGAGGGCAGCGAGGTCAAGACGGTGGAGGGGCTGGCCAACGCAGGTGTTCTCCATGCCGTGCAGGAAGGCTTTTACAGGGAGCACGGGCTGCAGTGCGGTTTTTGCACCCCGGGCATGTTGATGCGCGCCTCGCGCCTGCTGCAGGATAACCCCAACCCGACCGAAGCCGAGGTCCGTGTCGGCATGTCCGGAAATCTTTGCCGTTGTACCGGTTACCAGAACATCGTCAAGGCCGTGCTGCACGCTGCCCGGGTCCTGCGACAAGACAAGGTTGCCGCGTGAACGCGGCAACCCGAAACAGGAGACAAGCATGAACGCACCCATGAGTGATCGTGAAAAAGCCCTGATGGGCATGGGCGAATCGCGCCTGCGCAAGGAAGATGCGCGCTTCATCCAGGGCAAGGGCAACTATGTCGACGACATCAAGCTGCCCGGCATGGTGTTCATGGACATCGTGCGCTCGCCCCTGGCCCATGCCCGCATCAAGCGCATCAACAAGGACGAAGCGCTGAAGGTTCCGGGCGTGATTGCCGTGCTGACCGCCGACGACCTCAAACCGCTCAAGCTGCACTGGATGCCCACGTTGGCCGGCGATGTGCAGGCGGTGCTGGCCGATGAGAAAGTGCACTTCCAGATGCAGGAAGTGGCGGTGGTGATTGCCGAAGACCGTTATGCCGTCGCCGACGGCGTGGAAGCCGTCGAGGTGGAATACGAGGAACTGCAGGCCGTGGTGGACCCGTTCGAGGCGCTCAAGCCCGGTGCGCCGGTGCTGCGTGAAGACCTGGTCGGCAAGACCGACGGCGCGCACGGCAAGCGCTACCACCACAACCACATCTTCACCTGGGATGCCGGCGACAAGGAGGCGACCGACGCGGCTTTTGCCAGCGCGCCCATCACGGTAAAGCAGGACATGTTTTACCCGCGCGTGCACCCGTGCCCGCTGGAGACCTGCGGGGCCGTCGCTTCCTTCGATCCGGTGCGCGGCGAACTCACGACCTGGTTGACCAGCCAGGCGCCGCACATCGTTCGTACCGTGGTGTCCATGCTGTCGGGCATTCCGGAGTCCAAGGTGCGCATCATCTCGCCCGACATTGGCGGTGGCTTTGGCAACAAGGTGCCGATCTACCCCGGTTATGTGTGCGCCATCGTGGCTTCCATTGTGCTGGGCCGGCCCGTGAAATGGATCGAAGACCGCATCGAGAACATCTCCAGCACCGGCTTTGCCCGCGACTACCACATGACCGGCGAGCTCGCCGCGACGGCCGACGGAAAAATCCTTGCGCTGCGCACCCATGTGATCGCCGACCATGGCGCCTTTGACGCCTGTGCCGATCCGACCAAGTTCCCGGCCGGCATGTTCCACATCTGCTCCGGAAGCTACGACATTGCCAACGCCTACTGCCGGGTCGATGGCGTGTACACCAACAAGGCGCCCGGCGGCGTGGCCTATCGCTGCTCTTTCCGCGTCACCGAGGCGGTTTACCTGATCGAACGCATGGTCGATGTGCTCGCGCAAAAGCTGGGCATGGACAAGGCCGAGATCCGCGCCAGGAACTTCATCCGGCGTGAGCAGTTTCCCTACAAATCGGCCCTTGGCTTTGAATACGATTCGGGCGACTACCAGACCGCGATGGACAAGGTGCTCCAGGCAGTGGACTACAAAAGTCTGCGCGCCGAGCAGGCGGCCAAGCGCGCCGACCCGAAGTGCCCTACCTTGATGGGTATCGGCCTGGTCACCTTCACCGAGGTCGTCGGTGCGGGCCCCAGCAAGATGTGCGACATCCTCGGTGTGGGCATGTTTGATTCGTGTGAGATCCGTGTGCACCCGACGGGCAGCGCCATCGCACGCATGGGCACCATTTCGCAAGGCCAGGGGCATCAAACGACCTATGCGCAGATCATTGCCACCGAGTTGGGCATTCCGTCCGAAGTGATCCAGGTCGAAGAGGGCGACACCAGTACCGCACCCTACGGGCTGGGCACCTACGGCTCGCGCTCCACGCCGGTGGCTGGCGCGGCGATTGCGATGGCCGCGCGCAAGATTCACGCAAAGGCAAAGAAGATTGCCGCCCACCTGCTGGAGGTGAGCGAGGCCGATCTCGAATGGGAAATCGACCGCTTCAAACTGCGTGGCAATGACGACAAGTTCAAGACCATGCAGCAAATCGCCTGGGCTGCCTACAACCAGCCGCCGGCCGGGTTGGAGCCGGGGCTGGAGGCGGTGCATTATTACGACCCACCCAATTTCACCTTTCCCTTCGGCGCCTACCTGTGCGTGGTGGACATCGACAAGGGAACGGGTGAAACCAGGATCCGCCGGTTCTATGCGCTCGACGACTGCGGCACCCGCATCAACCCCATGATCATCGAGGGTCAGATCCATGGCGGACTCACCGAGGGGTTTGCGGTTGCGATGGGGCAACTGCTGTCATTCGACAAGCAGGGCAACATCCAGGGCAACTCGCTGATGGACTACTTCCTGCCCACCGCCGTGGAAACGCCGAAATGGGAGACCGACTACACCGTGACCCCGTCACCACATCACCCGCTGGGGGCCAAGGGCGTGGCCGAGTCGCCGCATGTGGGGAGCATTCCGACCTTCACGAGCGCCATGGTCGATGCGTTCGCGCACCTGGGTGTGACGCACTTCAATATGCCGCACACCGCCTACCGCGTGTGGCAGGAACTCCAAAAAGCAGGTATCACCCACTGATACAGACCTCGGGCAAGGCGGGCGCGTCGTTGCCCCGCCTCCCTGTTCTGGAAGGGATCCATGGAAGTTACGCTCAAAAAGCAATACCCGGTCGCGGCCGGTCTTGAAGCCGCCTGGCAGGTGCTGTCGAATGTCAATGAACTCGCGACCTGCATGCCGGGCGCTCAGATCACCGAGCAGCTGGACGACACGCATTACAGGGGCAGCATCAAGGTCAAGGTCGGGCCGGCGGTGGCCGCTTTTGCCGGCACCCTGGAGGTGCTCGCGCTCGACCCGCAGGCGCGCACCCTCCGGCTGGTGGGCAAAGGGGCAGACAAGGCGGGTTCCTCGGCGTCGATGGAACTGACCGCCACGCTGGTTGCGTTGAATGCGCAAAGCAGCACGTTGATGGGCAAGGCCGAGGTCATCGTCAATGGCAGGTTTGCCCAGTTTGGTGGTCGCATGATGAACTCTGTCTCCGACATGATCCTGGTGCAGTTTGTGGAAGTTTTTTCGCAGAAGGCGCTGGCCGTTCAGGGTGCCGCTGCGCCTGCCACTGAAGGCGTGGCAGCGGCCCCTGCTCCCGCCGCGCCTGTGGTGGCCAGGGAACTGAACGCCCTCGGGCTGTTATGGGCCTTGATCCGAAACTTCTTCGCCCAGCGGTTCGGCCGCAAATCCTGAGGCTTTCACCGCCATGCCGCTGACCGACGCGCTGTACTCACCCGACGGACTGCGGGAACGCCTGTTCAAGGCCGGCTACATCGCCGACGAAGATCTGGCCAGCCTGGTCTGGATGGGGCTCACGCTGGAGCGCCCGCTGCTGATCGAAGGCCAGGCCGGCGTTGGCAAGACGGCCATTGCCGGGGCCTGCGCGCGCGCGCTGGGCCGGCCGCTGCTGCGCCTGCAGTGTTATGAAGGACTGGATCTCAACCAGGCCGTTTACGAATGGAACTACAGCCGCCAGCTATTGGAGATCCGGTTGGCCGAAGCCGGCCAGGGCGACCGTGTGGCGCTGCGCGAAAATCTTTTTTCGGAAGCCTTTTTGCTGGAGCGACCGCTGTTGAAGGCGATCCGTTCGCCAGAGCCTTGCGTGTTGCTGATCGACGAGATCGACCGTGCCGACGAAGCCTTCGAGGCCTTCCTGCTGGAGATGCTGTCGGAGTACCAGGTGACCGTCCCCGAGATCGGCACGCTCGTGGCGCTTAGCCGGCCGTTGGTGATTCTCACCAGCAACGGAACACGCGATCTGTCGGACGCCTTGCGTCGGCGCTGTCTGTTTCACTACCTTGATTTCCCGACGCTGGCGCGCGAGACGCAGATCGTTCGCACCTTGGTGCCCGAGGCAGCCGTCCGGCTTGTCGATCAGGCGGTGGCCTTTGTGCAGCGGCTGCGCAAGGAAGACCTCGACAAGACGCCGGGCGTTGCGGAAACGCTGGACTGGGTGCGGGTGTTGTTCCATCTGGGCCATGGTGAATTGCCGGTCGATCCACTGGCGCTGGTGGCCACGCTGTCCACTTTGCTCAAGACCCGCAACGACCGCTGGCAGGTCACGGCCGAGCGCGTGGGAAAACTGATCGATGGCCCGCGCATCGCGCAGGACGTGGGCGTGGCGGGTTCAAGATGAAACACCCCTGTGGCGGCTGCCGCAGCCTATCCCCTCAAGGGGACAACGCCAGTGGCCCGGCGAAGCCGGTTCCACGGCGTTTCCCGACCGGATCGCCTCAGGCGAGGTGGGGCACTTCATCCACGATGGAACACATCCCACATGAATGCCACTGACCCGCGGCAGCGCCTTGGCGAGTTCGCCGGCTACCTGCGTGAACACGGTTTTGCACTAGGCTATGCCGAGGTCGAACTGATGGCCCGTGCCGCCGCCGCGCTGCCGCTGTCGCAATGGACCCGGATCGAGGCTTTGTGGCGCGGCATCGCACCGGGCAGCCACAAGCAGTGGCTCAGCTACCCGGAATTGCACCGGGCCTTTTGGTTTGCAAACCGGGTCAGAGGCTCCGTCCGCAGTTCGGGCCTGAGTCGGCGCGCCCGCTCGCTGCCCGAACTGGTGCAGCAGATGCACGGCGAAATGGGCAACACGCCGCCGGGACAGACCGCTGTGCAAGGCATTGCCGAGCACGAGGGCACGGGGGATGGCGACGCCGACAGCACGCCTCCGCACGCCCAGGGCGGCGCCAGCCGTACCGATGCGTTCGAGGAGCGCGACTTCGCCGACTGGACAATGGCCGATATGGAGTGCCTCGAGTCTCTGGTGGAGGCGTTCAAACGCCGCTTGCGCACCCGCTTGCTGCGCCGCGTGCAAAAGCACCGCGACAGTGGCGTCATTCACCTGCGGCGTTCGCTGCGCGCCGCGCTGTCCACCGGCGGCGAGCTGGTGCAGTTGCACCATGTGCGCCGCCAGCGCCGCACGCCGCGCGTGGTGGCGCTGGTGGACGTGAGCCGATCCATGGAAGTGCATGCGCAATTTTTCCTGTTGCTGGCGCGCGCGTTTGTCGAAGTGATGGATGCGCGGGCGTTCGTGTTTCATACCCGGCTGGCGGAGATCACACCGCTGATGAAGCGGCGCAGTGAGCGGGTGCAGGAGAAGATTAACGCGGTTAGCTTCGGTTTTGGCGGGGGCACCCGCATTGCCAGTTGCCTGCACGAGGCGCTGCACCGGCACCTGGACCGGTCGCTGGGACGCGGCGACCTGTTCATGGTGTTCAGCGACGGCTTTGACACCGACGACCCCCACGTCCTGGCTGAAGTGCTGGCCCAGGTGCGCGCGCGCGGTGCACAAATCTGTTGGCTGCACCCGACGGTGCGGGTGCCCGAGTCGGCGGCGATGACACTGGCGACCCCTCATGTCACGCGCTTCATGCCGGCGCACAATCTGGCCAGTCTCGCCCGCCTGCCCGAGTTGCTGGCCTGAGATTGTATTTTCAACGCTCACAATTTCTGGAAACACCACGATGGGATGCCTGCTTAAACAAGGTGGCGGACTTTATTCACGGCTCAGGGTGGGCGCGGTGCTGCTCGCCGCGGGCGCGGGCCGACGCATGGGCGGTGTGAGCAAGCCGCTGATCGAGTTGCAGGGTGTGCCGCTGATGAAGCGACAGCTGATCGCGCTCAGTGGCGCCGGCGTGGACGAGGTTGTGGTGGTGACCGGCCACGCGCGCGACGCCATCGAGGCCCAGGTGCATAGCTTTCCGGTCACGCTGGCGCACAACGCGAACTACATGCAAGGCCAGCAGACTTCAGTGCGGGTTGGTCTGGCGGCACTCAGCGGCAACTTTGATGCCGTGTTCATCGTGCTGGCAGACCAGCCATTGATCGGCTCGGCCGACCTGATCGAGCTGATGGCCGCTTTCAAGAGGCGTCCCAGTGGCAACGTGGTGGTGCCGATGGTCAGTGGTCAACGCGGAAACCCCATCCTGCTGGACGACGTGGCACTGGCCCAGGTGCTGGCCAGCGACACCAGTCTGGCTTGCCGCCACTTCATCGAACGCCAACCCGAACGGGTGCATGTGCATGAAACCGGCAATACCCGTTTCATCACCGACCTGGACACGGTGGAGGATGTACAGCGGCTGGCACAGCGTACCGGCTGGCGAATCGACTTTCCAGCGGACGAGCGCGGCCACGCGGCGAGCGGGCCGTCCTCTTCATTGGTGACGGTGGGCGTGGCGCCGATGCGCCCGGTAGAGATTTCCAGCATGGCGACTGAGGGCTTGGAAGTTGCCCCTGACCACCGTGCTGAACCCACGCGACAATAGGGTGGATGCAAGGTATTTCCGGATTTTTTCTGCGGCTGGTGCTACTGGTCGCAGGGCTGGTGTTTGCGCTCAGCCTGTTGCTGGCAGCCTGCGTGCTGCTGTTGCTCTGGGGGCTGCGGGCCGTGTGGGCACGACTCACAGGCCAACCGGTCGTGCCTTTTGCTTTTGTGATGCGGATGGACCCGCGCAGCGGTTTCACCCATGTTTTCCGGGACCGGCAAGAAAGGCCGTCCCCAACACCGCATGAGCCGACCGGCCCGGCGGCGCGACGGGCCCACTTGGACGACGTGACCGATGTGGAAATCAAGGAACTGCGGGAGCCCGGCGAGCCAAGTGCGTCAGCCCGACCCGGCGAGCCGCGCGAATAGGGCGGGTACCGGCAACGCTGGCGCGGGTTTCGCGCTCAGCGCGCCAGTGGCACCACCGTGCCGGGCGGCAGCGCCACGGCGGTCACGCTGTTTTGTGGCGAGCCTTCAATCACCCGGTCTGAATACGTGAGGTACACCAGCGTGTTGCGCTGCGTGTCCACCATGCGCACCACGCGCAGCTTCTTGAAGACCAGCGAGATACGCTCGCTGAACATCTCCTCCTGCTTGTCCAGCGGCTTGCCCACGAAGCTGATCGGGCCGGTCTGGCGGCAGGCAATCGACGCCTCGGCCTTGTCTTCGGCCAGGCCCAGCCCGCCCTTGATGCCGCCGGTCTTGGCGCGTGACACGTAACACGTCACGCCCTTGACCTTGGGGTCGTCGTAGGCGTCGACCACGATCTTGTGGTCCGGCCCGATCCAGTTGAACACCGTGTCCACCGCGCCGATTTCCTCGGCCCGCGAGCAGCCCGAAAAAGTGGTGATCAAGGGCAGCAACAATGCCAGAAGAAAGTGTTTCATGGGGTCCTTGTGGATGGGATCAGGAAAGGAATGGCGACCGCCCGTCAATGCCGGTGTTGATGGTGCGCATCGGGCGCATGGGCATGGCTGTGGTTGCCTGGCGCGTGATGATGCCAGTGGCTGTGCGGCCCGGCGGGCATGAGGTCATGGGCATGGTGATGGTGGCCGTCGTCATGGGTGTGCGCGTGCTCGTGGTCCAGTGCCTCGTGGGTGTGGGCGTGGCCGTGGCTTTCGGTCAGGTGCAGCACCACGCCGGCCAGCATGAGGGCGCCACCCGCGGCCAGTGCC
>JBGSNW010000223.1:0-7326 GCA_041739435.1 Burkholderiaceae bacterium | reverse complement strand
ACCCGGCGCCACACCGGCGGCGGGGCGCGTCATCGTGCGTGCGCGCCTGTCGCCCGTGGGCGAAGGCCTTCAGGTGCTGGTGTACGCGCCCGACCAGCCCGACCTGTTTGCCCGCATCTGCGGCTACTTCGACCAGGCCGGTTTCAGCATCCTGGACGCCAAGGTGCACACCGCGCGCAACGGCTACGCGATGGACACCTTCCAGGTCGTCACCTCCATGCTGCCGGAGCACTACCGCGAATTCAGCAGCATGGTGGAAAGCGGGCTGTCCAGGGCCATTGAAGAAGCCGGCCCCCTGCCCCCACCCGGACGGGGACGGATTTCAAGGCGGGTGCGCAGCTTTCCGGTGGCGCCACGGGTGGAACTGCGCCCCGACGAGAAGGCGCAGCACTGGCTGCTCAGCATTTCCGCCAGCGACCGTGTGGGCCTGCTCTACAGCGTGGCGCGGGTGCTGGCCCGGCACAAACTCAACCTGCAACTGGCCAAGATCATCACCCTGGGCGAGCGCGTGGAAGACACCTTCCTCATCGACGGGCCCGAACTGCAGCACAACAAGGCCCAGATCGCCATTGAAACCGAATTGCTGGAAGCGCTGACGGCCGCCTGACGCGCAAGGCAAACAAGGGGGCTTCCAGTGGATGCGGATACCGCGCCTCACTCACCCGCAGGCCGCTCGAAGAAGAAGCCGTCGGGCAGCGTCTGCACCCGAAACCGTTCTGGCTGAGCTTGTCGAAGCCTGTACTGAGCAAGGTCGAACGGTAATACGGTACTTGTCACCATGGAGAAAATCCTCAACAGTGTGTATATAATTTTATACATAACAAAGCAATGAGCGACGAAAAAGAGATTCGCTGGGTGGGTTCCGCCTACGACGACTTGGTGGCCTTCCCGGACGGCTCGCGTCGCTCCGCTGGTTTCCAATTGGGCAAGGTCCAGGTTGGGCTGGACCCGGATGACTGGAAGCCGTTCGATGATGTTGGGGTCGGCACCCGGGAAATCCGCATTCGGGAGGCCAGCGGCACCTATCGGGTGATGTAAGTCGCCAAGTTTGACGAAACCGTGTATGTCCTGCACTGCTTCCAGAAGAAGACTCAGGCGACGGGCAAGCAGGACAAGGGTATTGCCCAGGCGCGCTATCGCGCCGTGGTCAACGCCAGAAAGGCATGAAAATGAAGATCGACACCGAAATCCGCCATGTGACGAAGCCGGGAGCGAACCTCTTCCTGGAGCTTGGCTTCCCGCCCGCCGAGGCCAAACGCTTGCAGGCAGCCTCTCGCAAGCAGATCAACGACACCCAATTGCTGAAGCAGCAGTTGATGGACGAACTGTCCATCTGGATTGCCGAGCATCACCTGAAGCAAGCCGAAGCGGCCGAAATCCTGATGGTTTCGCGTCCGCGCGTATCCGATGTCGTGAACAAGAAAACGGCCAAGTTCACCATCGACACGCTGGTGGAAATGCTCAGTCGCATCGGCAAGCCGGTCAAGCTGGCCATAGGCTGACGTGCTGAACGACTGACCGCTTCCGTCAATTCCCGCGTCAGCGGCGGTGGGAGTGCGTTTCGGCGTGCTGAGCGGGCATGCGCGGAAGGCCCTCAGCCTCAATCGTCCTGCGCGGCGTCCAGGCCTGGAAACAGCACCTCGGTAAATCCGAACTGCGTGAAATCGCGAATCCGCATCGGGTACAGCGTGCCGATCAGGTGATCGCATTCGTGCTGCACCACGCGGGCGTGAAAGCCGTCGGCCGTGCGGTCGATCGGGTCGCCAAACGGGTCGAAGCCGGTGTAGCGGATGCGTGAAAACCGCGGCACCACACCGCGCAGACCGGGCACCGACAGGCAGCCCTCCCAGCCGTCCTCTTCGTCCAGACCGATGGGGGTGATCACGGGGTTGAGCAGCACCGTGCGTGGGACCGGGGGCGCATCGGGGTAGCGCGGGTTCACGCCGTCGGTGCCGAAAATCACCACCTGCAGGTCCACGCCGATCTGCGGCGCGGCCAGACCGGCGCCATTGGCCGCGCGCATGGTGTCGAACATGTCGAGCACCAGGGTGTGGAGTTCGTCCGTGTCAAAACGCGGCACCGGTTTGGCCACCCGCAGCAGCCGGGGATCGCCCATTTTGAGGATGTCGCGAACGGTCATGCGCCGGATTATCGACGCAGGGCACGCCCCCTGTACAGGCCGTGCCCGCCGGGTGGCGCTCGGTGGGTGGGGAGTGCCGGAATGGGGTTTTGTGAAAGAAATATGGCCTTAGACCCCGTAAAATTGTCATTGTTTGCTATTGATAGCGTAGTGACCAGTGTGTCCAGCGGGCTGGCCGCACCGCCTGCTTTATCGGCCGACGCTGCGGCTATAGTGCAGCGCTGACTGGCATGGATGTCATTTGTGGTCAGTTACCACTACTGTCCGGTCAAACGAGCCTCGCTGCGGCGATTCGCAAGCACTGGCGCGGCCTGGCGGCCAATTTGGTTTGGTGCCGATTTGAACTTCGATGTCCCAAAACCACGTACTTTCCCGGGCTTGACAGCCTCTGGGGACGCACGTGCATGTCGGCAAGACCTTGTTCGCTCAAGTCATGGAGTTCGTCCCGTGGACCAGCTTCACTCGCATCGTGCAGCGCCACGGCGGCGACGCTGGCGTGCGCTCGTTGACGTGTGCCGAGCAGTTCCGCGCCATGGCGTTCGCGCAGTTGACCTGGCGCGAGAGCCTGCGCGATGTCGAGGCCAGTCTGTCGGCAAATTCGACCAAGCTGTACGCGATGGGGTTTCGCTCGGCAGTCAAACGCTCGACGCTGGCCGACGCGAACGAATCGCGCAATTGGCTCATCTGGTCGGACCTTGCCGCCGTGTTGATCCGCCGTGCCCGCAAGCTGTACGCCAACGACTCGCTGGGCGTCAAACTGGACAACACCGTCTATGCCCTGGACTCCAGCACGGTCGACCTTTGCCTGAGCCTGTTCGACTGGGCGCCGTTCCGCTCCACCAAGGCCGCCATCAAGCTGCACACGCTGCTGGACCTGCGCGGTGCCATCCCTGCCTTCATCCACATCAGCGACGGCAAGATGGGGGACGTGAGCGTGCTGGACATGCTGAGCTTCGAGGCCGGCGCGTTCTATGTCATGGACCGCGGGTACCTGGACTTCACCAGACTGCACCGGCTGCATCAGGCCGGCGCCTTCTTCGTGACACGTGCCAAGCGCGGCATGGACGCGCGCCGCGTCTACTCGAATCCGGTGGACCGCAGCACTGGTTTGATCTGCGATCAGTTGGTGATGCTCAATGGCTACTACCCCGTTCGCAATTACCCCGAGCATCTGGGGGCGCATCAAATTCAAGGACCCCGAGTCTGGCAAGACGTTGGTCTTCCTGACCAACAACACGGCATTGCCGGCGCTGACGATCTGCGCGCTCTACAAGAGCCGCTGGCAGGTCGAACTGTTCTTCAAGTGGATCAAGCAGCACCTGCGGATCAAGCATTTCCTGGGCAACAGCGAGAACGCCGTGAAGACGCAGGTCTGGTGCGCCGTGGCCACCTACGTGCTCATCGCCATCGTCAGGAAGGAACTTCAAATCGACGCCTCGATGTACACATGTCTACAGATCCTGTCGGTGTCCGTCTTCGAGAAAACCCAGCTTTCATGCGCCTTCCCAGGCGATGAGTCCACAACTGAACGGTCAGACGACGCTAAGCAGTTGATGTTGTTCAACTTTTAACCGGACAGTAGTGGTCAGTTACCCAAAACCATTTTGATGAGTGCCTCAATTTCCGCTGGCGTGGTGACGAACCACTCTGCACCTGGCGCGTCGCTCTTGCGTTTTCCGCGTAGCGCAAGTACGGCATGTAAGGCTCGCTCCAAGCTAATCTCATCGGTGTGGTCAAAGGTTCCCAGAATCAAGGGTGGCTCAGGCATCGCTGTAACCTGCTGGCTAATGCGCAACAACGGGTTCTTGCCGCGACCAATCTTTATGGGGTACGGTCCATCGTCTTTGCGGTACGCTGGAAACGTGTACCAATAAACGCCAGGAGCAGAGGCATCCGCCACCACCCCAGCTTCATCAGGTTCATCTGCATCCAAGTCTTCCAAATCGTCGACGGGTGATGCTGCCAGCCCGACCATAACAATGCCATCTGTCAACGTTGCAGTGAATACAGTTGGGTGCTTCTTTACGATCATGCCAAGGCGAATGCGAATGTCCTTGCGAGCACTTTTTTCGTCTACATACAGCGTCAAGAAATGCTGATGCATGTCTGGGAACGAATGCCAGAGGCTGTCAATCAAATCCCGGTACGAAATTGCCTCGCCACGCTGGGTCAGAATGGTGAGAACTTTTGAGCGAAGGTCAATGGTTGCCATGGGCAAATCGTGGTGAGTGGATTGGTGATGAAAGCCTAAGGGCTGAAGGTCATGACCTCTATAGGGACTTCCCACGTAGTCAAGAAGCTGATCGCCAGATTGGCTGTTGGGGAAACGCCTGCAGTCGTATCTCCGGCATCTTGGGTGGGATCGTGTGCGCCCCGTGCCAACATGGAATCTGCGTCACCGAAGCGCCAGTCGCCACGAGCGGCAGGCAAGCTGACGGAAGAGTTGTTGGCATCAATGTGTCAAGGCGTTCAACGCCCGTCGCGCTCGCGCCAACCGCGCGGCGGTGGGTTGACGATGACCACCGGGGGTGCCGACGCCGCGCCGGGGCGATACGCCGCCCCGCTCTGTCCGCCGCCGTCGTACCGGTAGCCACCGTGGCCACCACCATGACGGTAGTAGCCCGGGGGCACGATCACGCAGCCTGAAAGCACAGCGACGGTGACACCGGCCGCCATGGCGGTGGTCCAGCGAAGCAATGGACGGGGTTGTTTCATGAAGGTCTCCAGAAGTGGGTACCCGTACAACGGCCCAGTCGTCTCCGATATCGACCGATGGCGTGCAAAGGGACGTAACCCCGTGTAAAGCGGCCCAGGCGGCCACTCGCCAGGCCCACTGGGCAGCCGCTTCAGCCCTGGAGCAACGCCAGCATCGCCGCTTCGTCCAGCGTGGGCACCCCCAGCGCGATGGCCTTGTCCAGCTTGCTGCCGGCTTCCGCGCCCGCCACCACGTAATCGGTCTTCTTGCTGACCGACCCGGCCACCTTGGCCCCGGCGGCTTCCAGCAGGGCTTTGGCTTCCTCGCGCCCGAGCGTGGGAAAGGTGCCCGTGAGCACAAAGGTCTTGCCCGCCAGCGGCAACGCCTCGCGCGGTGCGGGCTCGCCCTCGGGCCAGGTCAGGCCACAGGCCCGCAGTTGCTCGACCACCTCGCGGTTGTGCGGCTGCTGGAAAAACGTGTGAATGCTCTCGGCCACGATCGGGCCCACGTCGGCCACCTCCAGCAGTTGCGCCACCGTGGCGGCTGACTCGGCGGTCTCGCCCATGATCGCGTCGAGCTTGCCGAAATGTAATGCCAGCGCCTTGGCCGTGGCCTCGCCCACATGGCGGATGCCCAGGCCGAACAAAAAGCGCGGCAGTGTGGTCCGTTTGGACTTTTCCAGTGCCTCCACAATGTTCTGCGCCGATTTTTCGGCCATTCGGTCCAGGCTGGCCAATGCCGTCAGGCCCAACCGGTACAGGTCGGGCAGGGTCTTCACCACACCCCCATCCACCAGTTGGTCCACCAGCTTCTCGCCCAAGCCTTCGACCTCGACCGCGCGGCGCTGCGCGAAATGCAGGATCGCCTGCTTGCGTTGCGCGCTGCAGAACAAACCGCCGGTACAGCGGTAGTCGACCTCGCCTTCCTCGCGCACGGCGGCGCTGCTGCACACCGGGCAAATGCGGGGCATGGTGAACATGGGGCCCCGTTCAGGCTGGGCTTGTCGAAGCCCTTCGACAGGCTCAGTGCGAACGGCGGTGGGCACGACCCCCACGATTTCGGGAATCACGTCGCCGGCGCGCCGCACGACCACCGTGTCGCCCACCCGCACGTCCTTGCGCCGGGCCTCGTCTTCGTTGTGCAGGGTGGCATTGGTCACCGTCACCCCGCCCACAAACACTGGCGCCAGCTTGGCCACCGGCGTGAGCTTGCCGGTGCGGCCCACCTGCACGTCGATGGCCAGCACGGTGGTCAGCTGCTCTTGCGCCGGATACTTGTGCGCCACGGCCCAGCGCGGCTCACGGGTCACAAAGCCGAGCTGGCGCTGCAGGTCCAGGCGGTCCACCTTGTAGACCACGCCGTCAATGTCAAACGGGAGCTGGTCGCGCGCAGCGCCGATGTGCTGGTAGTACGCTATCAGTTCAGGAGCACCTGAGCACCTTTGCACCTGGGCTGCGACCGGAAAACCCCATGATTTCAGGGTTTGCAGCAGTTCGTAATGGGTCTCCAACCGCGGGCCGCCCTGTCCGACCGGCGTGACCTCGCCCAGACCGTAGGCAAAAAAGCTCAAGGGGCGCTGCGCGGCAATGGCGGGGTCAAGCTGGCGCACCGCCCCGGCAGCGGCGTTGCGCGGGTTCACAAAGGTTTTTTCGCCTTTTTCACCGGCCGCGATGCGCTCGCGCTGGCGCGCGTTGAGCGCCTCAAAATCGTCGCGGCGCAGGTAGACCTCGCCGCGGACTTCCAGCACGGCGGGCGCTGGCGGGGCTTCGCTGCCGGGCTGTGCCGAAGCAGCATCGGCCTGCTGCAGCCGCAAGGGGATCTGGCCGATGGTGCGGATGTTCTGCGTCACGTCCTCGCCCACCTCGCCGTCGCCGCGGGTGGCGGCCTGGACCAGCACACCGTTTTCGTAGCGCAGGCTCATGGCCAGGCCGTCAAACTTGAGTTCGGCCACGTAGCCCACGGGAGGGTCGGTTTCAGTCAGGCCAAGGGCCCGGCGCACACGCAGGTCAAAATTCTGTGCGCCGGTGGGCTCGGTGTCGGTCTCGGTGTTGATCGACAGCATGGGCACGGCATGGCGCACCGGAACAAAACCGTCCAGCACTTTGCCGCCAACGCGCTGGGTGGGCGAATCCGGGGTCACCCTTTCGGGATGTTCGGCCTCCAGGGCCTGCAGCGCACGAAACAGCCGGTCGTATTCGGCGTCGGGGATTTCCGGGGCGTCCAGCGTGTAGTAGCAGTGGGCGTGGTGGTGCAGTTGCGCACGCAACGTGTTGATTTCTGCTTCAATATCTGGAGCAAACAATGACCCATGGACGGGGGCTGGAGGCCTAAAAGCCTTGAAATCTGCCATTCTCGGGCTGCCTCAGCTGAAGAGTCGGCGGGCCAGCGCGGTGCCGGCGGCGAGGTCGCGCGCCTCCAGGGTGTCGTACAGGCCTTCGAGGTCGGCGCCAATCGCATCCATGGCGGCAGCGCTGATCGGCTGGCCGTCGTC
>JBGSNW010000146.1:0-2302 GCA_041739435.1 Burkholderiaceae bacterium | reverse complement strand
CACCGAGGCGCCCGCGGCCGGCGGCTTTCTTGAGGAGCCGTGGCGCGAACTGGTGGGCGCTGCCCGCGCAAGCGACGACAAAACGATCCATGCGGAATTCGATGCGCTGTTCGGCGGCGTGGGCAAGCCCGAAATCTACCTGTATGGATCGCACTACCTGAGCGGGTTTCTCAACGAAAAGCCACTGGCGAAACTGCGGGGTGATCTGGCCCGGCTGGGACTGGACCGTGACGAAGCCATGTCCGAAACCGAAGACCACATTGCCTACCTTAGCGAGGTGATGCGCTTCCTGATTGCCGGTGACGATGTGGCGGTGTCCAACCTGACCCACCAGCGGGATTTTTTTGCCACCCACCTGCAGCCGTGGGCCAACACCCTGTGCGATGCCCTTGCGGCGCACCCCAAGGCCGGGTTTTACGCCGCGCTGGCGGGTTTCACACGGGCTTTCCTGAGCGTGGAAGCGCAGGGCTTCGACATGCTGCCTTGAGGGGCAACAGGCTCGAATTTTAAGCTTTTTTGGCCTCTGGCCCCCGTGGAATGGCGATAGTTAGCTACTAAATTGGTAGTGGCCTGCCGTTGTTGGTGGCCATGCTTGAAGCGTCGGGGGCGCGCGGTTCGGTCCACAGGCGGACCGTGAAAACCGCCCCGGTGGCGCCCGGCGGCAAGTCGGTCCGGTTGGTGGCGTCCATGCTGCCGCCATAACGCTCGACCAGGCCCAGGCTGATCCAGAGCCCGAGCCCGTTGCCGTCGTTTTTGGTGGTGAAAAACGGGCGGAACAGATTGCCGCGCACGTGTTCGGGCAGGCCCGCGCCCGTGTCGAGCACATGAATGCACGCGCCACGCCCGCCGTCCGGGGCGGCCCAATCGCGCGTGTGCAGGGTGAGCGTGCCGCCTTGGGGCATGACCTGGATGGCGTTGACCATGAGGTTGATCACCACCTGCTGCAGTTCCTGGCGGTTGATGCCCACCCGCTGGCGGGCCTGCAAGTCCTGCGTCACGGCAATGCGCGTGTGCTCCAGCAAGTGGCTGACCAGCACCAGGCAGTCCTGCAGCGTCCGGTTGACGTCCACCGCGTCCACGTAGCCCGCGTATTCGGTGGGACGGGCGTACTGCAGCAGTTGCGTCACGATCAGCCGCATGCGGTTGACCTGTTCGTCCATCAGGCGCAGCTCGGCCGAGATGGGCTGCGCGTGGGCGCCCAGGGTCTCGCGCATCAGGTCCAGATTGCCCTGGATCACGGCGATGGGGTTGTTGATTTCGTGCGCGATGCTGGCGGTGAGCTGGCCGATGGCAGCGAGCTTTTCAGACTTGACCAACTGGTTCTGGGCCAGTTGCAGCGAGGCATTGCTGGCGGCCAGCTCCGCCGTGCGCTCGGCCACCTTTTGATCCAATTCGTTGGCCCAGTGCTGCAGCGCACGGGTTTTTTCGTCGATGACATTCAGCAACTGGTCCAGGTGGGCGGCCAGTGCGCCCAGTTCATCCCGCGCGCTCACCGTGCCCACGCGAGCCCCGGCATCGCCGTCTTCCACCCGTTGCATGGTGCGGTTCATCTGCTCGACCGGCCTGAAAATGCTGCGCGCCCATCGCACCGAAAACACGGCGGACAGTGCCATCACCAGCAAGAAGATGGCGCCCACCAGCCCCAGCATGCCGTACTTGACCCAGCGGAACGGCTCCTCCAGGTAACCCACGTACAACACGCCGATGCGTTCGCCCACGTCGTTGCGCAGTGGCTCGTAAGCCGACACATACCAGTCGTTCACCACGAAGGCGCTGTCCAGGAAGGTCTCGCCACGCCCCAGCACCGCATCGCCCACCTGGCGGGAGATGCGGGTGCCGATGGCGCGCTGGTCCTGAAACAGGCGCACGTTGGTGGTGATGCGCACGTCGTCCATGAACAGCGTGGCGGTGCCCTGGCTGCCAAAGGGCAGGGAGCCGTCCGGGTAGACGATGCGGTTGATGTGGTCGATGAACGGCAGGTTCTGATTGAGCAGCACGCCACCGCGCAGCACGGCAATGACCTGGCCGCGATCGTCGAACACGGGGGCGGTGGCCACGACCACCATGGCGCGGTCTTCCACGGTGCGGTCCGTGGGCGCTGCATTGCGCGTGGGCACCAGGGGGATGTGCAGGCGTTCGCCCAGATGCGGCGCCAACGCAAGGAACTGCGCATAGGGCAGCACCGCCAGCCGTGCCACCACCTTGCCGCCCGAATACACCAGCGGCACCTCGCCCGACGCATGCACCTGCAGGAAGTCCAGGCCCAGGCGCTCGCGCGCCTCGGCCAGCAGCGCGGCCGACC
>JBGSNW010000071.1:0-1893 GCA_041739435.1 Burkholderiaceae bacterium | reverse complement strand
CTCAAAGGCGACTATCACGCAAGGCAATCTGCTCAGTCCTCGGCTGCGCACCACCCAACAGGATTCTCAAGTGCTTCCCTATACTAATGGCTACAGCGGCAGCCATCCCGGTGGCCTGGGGCTACCTGCCCACCGTGCTGGCCGTGCGCGCCCGCGAACTGCTGGCCGGTGGGCGAAAACTCCACAACGTGGTGGTGGGCGGGTCGCGTGAGGGTCGGGTCTGGCGCGCCAACGTGGACGCCACCGAGCTCAATGGCTACGTGGAATACCGTCAGCCCACCGGGGCAGGCGCGGGCCGGGTGCTGGCGCGTCTGGCGCGCCTGAACATCACTCAGGGCGCGGCCACCGAGGTCGAGGACATCCTGGACGACCAGCCCGCCGCCATCCCTGCGCTGGACATCGTGGTCGACGAATTCGAACTGGGTGGCAAGGCACTGGGGCGGGTGGAAATCGATGCCGTCAACCGCCGCGCGGTGGTGGCCGGGCGCGAGGGCGGTGCGCGCGAATGGCGGCTCAATAAGCTCAACCTGTCCGTCCCCGAAGGCAGCTTCGAGGCCAGTGGCAATTGGGCGGCGCTGGCCACACAGGCTCCGGCCGCGGGCCCGTCCAGGCCCACCGGGAAAACTGCCGAACAGCGCCGCATGGCCATGAACTTCAAGCTCAACGTCGCGGATTCGGGGGCGCTGCTGGCCCGTTTTGGCAAGAAGGATGTGGTGCGCCGTGGCAAAGGGGTGATGGCGGGCCAGGTGGGCTGGGTCGGCTCGCCATTTGCCATCGACTACCCCACCATGAGCGGCGAGTTCAACATCAACATGGAAAGCGGGCAGTTTCTCAAGGCCGACCCCGGGCTGGCCAAGCTGCTGGGGGTGCTCAGCCTGCAGTCGCTGCCGCGCCGCTTCACGCTGGATTTTCGCGACGTGTTCAGCGAAGGCTTTGCCTTTGACTTTGTGCGCGGCGACGTGCGCATCGAGCAGGGCGTGGCCAGCACCAACAACCTGCAAATGAAGGGTGTGAACGCCGCCGTGCTGATGGAAGGGCGCGCCGACATCGCCCAGGAAACCCAGAACCTGCGTGTCGTGGTGGTGCCCGAGATCAGCGCCGGCACGGCTGCCCTGGTGGCCGCGGCGATCAACCCGGCGATCGGCCTGGGCACCTTCCTGGCCCAGCTGTTCCTCAGCCGCCCCCTGGCCGAGGCGGCCACGCGCGAATTCCAGATCGACGGCACCTGGGTCGATCCCAAGGTCACCCGCGTGGACCGCAAGGCCCGCGAACCGGCCGAACCTGTCCAAGGAACTCCGCCATGAAAATTGCTGCCCTGCAAATGGTGTCGGCCGCCACGCTGGACACCAACCTCGCCCGGGCCCGTGCCCTGCTGGAAGCCGCGGCCGAAGCCGGGGCCGAACTCGCCGTGCTGCCCGAGCATTTCTGCCTGCTGGGCCGGCACGACACCGACAAACTCGCCATCCGCGAGCCTTTTGGCAACGGCCCGGTTCAGCAGATGCTCGCCCGCGCCGCGCGTGAACTTCAGCTTTGGGTGGTGGGTGGCACCTTGCCACTGGCCAGCGACGATCCCGCGCGCGCGCGCAACAGTTCGCTGGTGTTCTCGCCCGCGGGCGACTGTGTGGCGCGCTACGACAAGGTGCACCTGTTCCAGTTTGACAACGGCCAGGAGCGCTTCGACGAGGCCCGTGTGCTCGAGCCCGGCCGCGAGCCCGTGATGTTCACGCTCACCGCGCGCGATGGCCAAACGTGGCAGGTGGGCCTGAGCGTGTGTTATGACTTGCGCTTTGCCGAGCTGTACCGGGGCTACGCCGCGCGCGGTGCCGACCTGCTGCTGGTGCCCAGCGCCTTTACCGTCCCCACCGGGCAGGCCCACTGGGAGGTGCTGCTGCG
>JBGSNW010000023.1:0-14113 GCA_041739435.1 Burkholderiaceae bacterium | reverse complement strand
CACCTTGACCGCGTCGGCACCGGCATCGGCCAGCGCACGTGCGGCGGCCCCGGTGGCGATGTTGCCGCCGACGACGTCCACCTGCGGATAGTTCTGCTTGACCCAGCGCACGCGGTCGATGACGCCCTTGCTGTGGCCATGGGCCGTGTCCACCACGATGGCGTCAACACCAGCCCTGACCAGTGCCTCGACACGCTCTTCGGTGCCCTCCCCCACGCCCACTGCCGCGCCCACCCGCAAGCAGCCCGACGAATCGCGGGCGGCATTGGGAAAGCTGGTCTGCTTGGTGATGTCCTTGACGGTGATCAGCCCCATGAGCTCGAATTCGTCGTTGATGACGAGCAGTCGCTCAAGTTTGTACTTGTTGAGCAGGGCCTTGGCCTCGGCCGCCGAAGTGCCTTCCGGCACCGTGATCAGGCGGTCTCGGGTGGTCATGATTTCGCTGACCGGGGCGTCGTAGCGGGTCTCGAACCGTAAGTCACGCCCCGTGACGATGCCCACCACGCGGCCCGCGTCGATCACCGGAAAACCCGAAATGCTGAGCTGCTCGCTCAGCGCCATCACCTGGCGCACGGTGTGCTGGGGAGTAATGACCACCGGGTCGCGCAGCACACCCGATTCGTAGCGCTTGACCCGCGCAACTTCGGCCGCCTGTTGCTGCGGCGTGAGATTCTTGTGCACGATGCCCATGCCGCCCTCCTGCGCAATGGCAATGGCCAGGCGTGCCTCGGTCACCGTGTCCATGGCCGCCGACACCAACGGCAGGTTCAGTTCGATGTTGCGGGAAAACCGGGTGGCGAGAGAAGTGTCCTTGGGCAGGACCTGGGAGAACGCTGGCACCAACAACACGTCGTCGAAGGTGAGCGCTTTTCCTAAAAGGCGCATGTCAAAGCTCCAAAAACCGGATTGTACCCGTGCATTCCGGCACGGATTGGTACTTACCCTGAAGCGCAAATCTGACAGACGGCGCCGGTGCCCGCCACGGACGGTCGCCCGTAACAGACAGTCACACCTGCGCGGCTTTAAACTCCCTGGCATGAAACCCCTGCGCGTTCTCCTGCTCGGTGCCCTGTGGGCGATTTCCATCACCGCTTCTGCGCAATGGCAGTGGCTGGAGGCCGATGGTCGAAAGGTTTTCAGTGACCGCCCACCGCCGTCCGAGGTGCCAGCCAAGAACATCCTGAAGCAACCCGGAAATCGCGGTTTGGCGGTTCAGGCGCCGCCAGCGCAGGCAGATGCGTCGGCCGCAGCCGCTTCGGCGGCGGCCAGTGCGCCCCGCATTGCAGGCAAAGACCCCAAACTCGAAGCCAAAAAGAAGCAGGCCGAAGAAGCCGAAGCCGCCAAGAAAAAGGCCGAAGAGGAAAAATTTGCGCGCGACAAGGCGCAGGCCTGCGAACGTGCCCGTCGTGCCATGGCCACGCTGAATTCGGGCGTACGCATTCAGCAGACCAACGCCAAGGGCGAACGCGAGTATCTGGACGATGCGGGGCGCAGCGCGGAAACCCGACGCGTCCAGGGCGTGATCGACGCCGACTGCAAATAAGCAGGCCGGGCTGGTGCCTGGCACGCGAGTCCGCCGCAGTTACGTTGAATCGCCGTTTTCTGAATGGCGCCGCGCCGCAAACAACCCGGCATTGCGAACCCCCTGCTTGCGAAAGCGCTCGCGTCGCGCCACTTTGGGGTCCACCCGCAAGGGGCGGTAAATCTCGACTCGGTCACGCTCGCGCAGCAACTGGTCGAGTCCGGCCTTGCGTCCCCAGACCCCCGTCAGCAGCTCTGGCAGCTGGGCCTCGGCGAACCAGCCACTGGCGCGCAAGGCGTGGGCCACGGTGGCACCGGCGGACAGGGTCAGATGGATCTCTTCCACCCAACGGGGCGCGGGTGACCGCACCAGCGATACCTGCAGCGGCGGCGCAACGGGCTTCATCAGCGGTAGACCTGCTCGGCCCGCTTGACAAAGGCGTCCACCAGACTGCCGGCAATCTTGTCAAACACCGGCCCGACCAGCGCGCCCAGCGCGGCGTTTTGAAACCCGTAGTTCAGGAACAGCTCGACGCGGCTGGCGCGCTGTGTCGCGTCTCCCACCGGCGTGAAACACCATTCGCCATCGAGCCTGGAGAACGGCCCGTCCACCAGCTTCATGGCCACGCGCGGACCGGGGAAATGGTCGTTGCGGGTCGTGAAGGTCTGGCGGATGCCGCCGAACGCGATGCCGACTTCAGCGGTCATGCCCGAGGCATCGGCGGCCAGCACGTTCGAGCGGTCGCACCAGGGCAAAAATTCAGGGTAACGCGCCACATCGGTGACCAGGGCGAACATCTCCGCGGCGCTGTACCAGATGAGAACGGACTTGTGGACGTGTTTCATGCCGAAAGCCAGGCGTTCATGAACGTAAAATCAGGGTCACGGGCACAATTGTATTGAGGCCGTCCACCCCCACCTCACTTCATGGCCAAGAAACCCGACACCTCCTCGCGCATCGCCGACAACAAGAAGGCCGCATTCAACTATTTTTTTGAAGAGCGTTTTGAGGCCGGCATGGTGCTCGAAGGCTGGGAGGTCAAGGCCGTTCGCGAAGGCAAGGTGCAACTGACCGATGGCTATGTGACCACCCGCAATGGCGAATTGTTCCTGCTGGGCTGCCAGATCAACCCGCTGCGCACGGCGTCCACGCATGTGAACCCCGACGCCGTCCGCACCAAAAAGCTGCTGATGAAAAAGGACGACATCCGGCGTCTGATCGGCAAGGTTGACCAAAAAGGCTACACGCTGGTGCCCCTGAACCTGCACTGGAAAAACGGCAAGATCAAATGCGAAATTGCCCTGGCCAAGGGCAAGGCCGAGCACGACAAGCGCGACACCATCAAGGAGCGCGAAGGCAAGCGCGAGGTCGAGCGCGCCATGAAAAGCCGCCACCGCTGAACAGCGCTTTCACGCCCCTGCAGCCATCGCCTTGCGGCACGAGCAGGCTGACGCTCTTCCCTGTCGGATGTTCGGTCAGACCAGAAAACGCAGCGGGTGTGCATGCGCGGGCCACGGGCTCTCAAAGAAGGGCGCCACCATGTCGGAGGTCACGTCTTCAATGCGCCGCGGCTGCCACCGGGGGCTGCGGTCCTTGTCGATGACCAGCGCGCGGATGCCTTCCACCGTCTCCGTGGCAGCCCCATGCCGCCCGAGATGAGCGGTGTGGAAACAGTGGCGCATCATGTCACGCTCCATGCGCAGCGTGTCGGCCAGATCCAGCGAGCGGCCGCGGCGAACCTGCGCCAGCGTGACCGCCAGCATCAGGGGGCTGCGCAGGCGCAGCAGCGCCGCCGTTTCACGCGCCCAGGCCGATGGATCGGCTTCGAGCGCCTGAACGATGTCCAACACCGATTCCAGTGAAAAATATGAATCAATTTGGCCTCTAGCCCCCGTCAAATGGTCATTGTTTGCTATCTTTGAAGAAGCAAACAATTGGCACGCCTGCGCGCCCGAGGCCAGATCAGCGTTCGCCAGCGCGTCCCACAGGTCGGGCAGTTGCGCCGCATCCACCCGGCTGTCGGCCAGCCCGATCTGCACCGCGTCGGCCCCGCCGATTTCACGTCCCGTGAGCGCCAGGTATTCGCCCCAGCGGCCCGGGCAGCGGCTCAGGAACCAGCCCCCGCCCACGTCGGGAAACAGGCCGATGTTGGTTTCGGGCATGGCGATCCGCGTGCCCGCCGTGACCACCCGGACACTGGCGCCCTGTGCAATGCCCATGCCACCGCCATACACCAGCCCGTCCATGAAGGCGATGACAGGCTTGGGATAGGTGTGGACGAGGTGATCGAGGGTGTATTCCTCGGTGAAAAAGTCTTCCAGTGTCGGGTCGCCCGCCAGCGCGGCACGGTGAAAGTAACGGATGTCGCCCCCGGCGCTGAAGACGCCAAACGGCACGGTTGGCGCTTCACCATCACGCCCCTTGCGCTGGCCGCGGATCGCCACCGCCAGCACCGCAGGGTCGTCGCGCCAGGCCCACAATGCCGCCGTGAGTTCGCGCACCATGCCCAGCGACAGCGCGTTGTGCGCCTGCGGCCGGTTCAGGGTGATGAAGCCCACGCGCCCCCGGCGCTCGGCAATGATGTGTGATGTTGTTTCAGGCATGGCGCTGCCTCCAGCCCAGCCATTCGTTGCCCACCATGGCCCCCACGACCAGCGCGCCCCCCGTCAGCATGGTCGGGCCGGGCACCTCGCCAGCGCCAACCCAGGCCAGCAAAATCCCGAAAATCACCTCGAGCAAAGCCAGCAACGACACCTCGGGCGCCTGCAGAACGCGCGCGCACACCACCGACATCACACACGGAATGGCCAACTGCACCAGTCCCAGCAGCCCGAGCCAGGCCACGTCGGTCGGGGTGGCGGTGAACGGGATGGACAGCGGCAACATGAGCACCGTGGACAACACGGCCCCCACCAGCACGCAGGGCACCAGGTCGATGGCCGCCTCGCCCTGCGCCTGGCCGCGCTGCGTCAGCGTCCATTGGGTGGCGCCGGCGATGGGCACACACAGTGCCACCAGCATGCCCAGCGCCTGGGTGCCGCGCCCCATCTGAAGCTGCGAACCGAACATGTAGGCAATGCCCGCCCCGGCCAGCGCGATGGCGCACCAGGTGCGCAGCGGCAGCCGGTGCCCGATGAAAAGCCGTGCCCCCAGCGCCGTGAGCAGCGGGCCGATGGCCATGGTCACCAGCACGTTGCCCACGCTGGCCAGCGTCAGCGCGATCATGAAGGCGGTGAACATCACGCACCAGCACGCCCCCGACAGCCAGAACGTCCGGCTGCGCCACTGCATGTGCCGGAACACCCCCATGCCCTGCCACAGCGGCAGGATCACCAGCAGCGACAGCACGGTGAAGAAGCTGCGCCAGAAGGTGATCTCGAAGCTGCGCGCGTGCTCCAGCTGGCGTGTGACCACCCCGGCGATGGACCACATCATCGTGACCATCACCATGCCCGCCACGGCCTGGCCGTGGGTCAAGGTCCGGGGCCGGTTCATGCGCCTTCGCGACTGGCCTTCTTACGCTCGTGTTCCTTGAGGTGGCGCTTGCGCAGACGGATCGCCTTGGGCGTGATTTCCACCAGCTCGTCGTCTTCAATGAATTCCACACCGTATTCCAGCGTGCAGTCGATGGGCGGGGTGATCTTGATCGCGTCTTCCTTGCCACTGACGCGGAAGTTGGTCAGCTGCTTGGTGCGGGTCGCGTTGACCACCAGATCGTTGTCGCGGTTGTGGATGCCAACGATCATGCCCTCGTACACCGGATCGTTGGCGCGCACGAACATGCGGCCACGGTCGTCCAGCTTGCCCAGCGCGTAGGTGAAGATTTCGCCAGCGTCCATGGAAATCAGAACGCCGTTCTTGCGGCCACCGATCTCACCCTTGTGCGGCTCATAGCCGTCAAAAATATTGGAAATCAGGCCCGTGCCACGCGTCAGGTTCAGGAATTCATTGGTGAAACCGATCAATCCGCGCGCCGGAATTCGATACTCCAGGCGCACACGGCCGCGGCCGTCCGGTTCCATGTTGACCAGGTCCCCCTTGCGCTCGCCCAGGGCCTGCATGACGCCACCCTGGTGCTGCTCCTCGATGTCGGCGGTGACCATCTCGATGGGCTCGTATTTCTCGCCATTCACGTCCTTGAACACCACGCGCGGCTTGCTGACCGCCAGCTCGTACCCCTCGCGGCGCATGTTCTCCAGCAGGATGGTCAGGTGCAGTTCGCCACGGCCCATGACTTCAAAGATGCCTTCTTCGTCGGTTTCCTTGACGCGCAGGGCCACGTTGTGTTGCAGTTCCTTTTGCAGGCGGTCCCAGAGCTGGCGGCTGGTGATGTACTTGCCGTCGCGTCCCGCCAGCGGGCTGGTATTGACGCAGAAGTTCATGGTCAGCGTCGGCTCGTCCACCTTGAGCATGGGCAGCGGTGCCGGGTTGGCCGGGTCGGTGATGGTCACGCCAATGCCGATGTCCGCAATGCCGTTGATCAACACGATCTCGCCGGGACCGGCCTCGGTGGTCTGCACGCGCTCCAGCCCCTGGAACGTCAACACCTGGTTGACGCGGCCCTTGACGGCCTTGCCATCCTGGCCCTCCATCACGACCACGTCCATCATGGGCTTGATAGTGCCCTGGCTGATGCGGCCGACGCCAATGCGCCCCACGAAGGTTGAAAAATCGAGTGCCGAAATCTGCAGCTGCAACGGCGCCGCAGGGTCGCCCTGCTGGTGCGGCACATGCTCCAGAACGGTGTCGAACAGGGCCGACATGTCGGGGCCCCATTGCTCACCCTGTCCGCCCTCGACCAATGACGACCAGCCGTTGATGCCCGAGGCGTAGACCACGGGGAAATCCAGCTGTTCGTCCGTGGCGCCCAGCTTGTCAAACAGGTCAAAGGCCGCGTTGACGACCCAATCAGGCCGCGCACCGGGCTTGTCCACCTTGTTGACCACCAGAATCGGCTTGAGCCCCAAGGCCAGCGCCTTCTTGGTCACGAAGCGCGTCTGGGGCATCGGGCCTTCCTGGGCATCGATCAGCAGCAGCACGCCGTCCACCATGGACAATGCCCGCTCGACCTCGCCGCCAAAGTCGGCGTGGCCCGGGGTGTCAACGATGTTGATGTGCGTGTCTTTCCAGCTCACGGCGCAGTTCTTGGCCAGGATGGTGATGCCGCGCTCGCGCTCGATGGCGTTGTTGTCCATCACCGTATCAACGACTTTTTCGTGTTCGGCGAAGGTGCCGGACTGGCGCAGCAACTGGTCGACCATGGTGGTCTTGCCGTGGTCCACGTGGGCGATGATGGCGATATTGCGAATTTGCTTGGTACTCATGGTCTTGCTTTTAACCGTGGCCAACAGGGCTCACGGCGTCCTTTCCAAAATCTGTTGAATTTCCGGCGGGCTCAGCAGCCGCCCGGGAATCAGTTCACCGGCCTTGACATGGGCGGTACCCAGCAAGGCACGGGGTTGCGTGCCAAAAACCGCCACACGAGCGCTGTCGTGCCAGTTGCCGCGCCGACGTACGCCACTCAGGAAACGGCCGGCGTTTTCGTCGTCCAGCAGCACGGGTTCATGCTCTGGCAGCAGCGACTCCACCGGCTTGAGACAGGCCAGCCGTGCGGCGTCGTCCATGCCTTCCAGCGCTTCAAGGGTCACGCACTGCGACACTTCAAAGTCACCGGTGGCCACCCTTCGCAAGGCGGTCAGGTGCGCGCCGCAGCCCAGGGCCTCGCCGATGTCTTCTGCCAGGGTCCGAATGTACGTCCCCTTGCTGCATTTTACTTTGATTTTAATAGCAAACTTTGACCCGTTGGCGGGGGCTTGATGCACATTCAGCTCATAAATTTCGATCTCACGCGGTGCCCGTTCAACCTCGATGCCGGCCCGTGCGTACTCGTACAAGGCCTTGCCGTCTTTCTTCAGCGCGCTGTGCATGGGCGGTATCTGCCGGATGCGACCCGTGAATTGCCCGACCACTGCGGCCAGTTGTTCGGGCGTGACATTCACCGCACGCTCAGCAATGACCTCGCCTTCGGCATCGCCCGTGCTCGTCTTGACGCCGAGCAGGGCCACGGCCTCGTAAGTTTTGTCGGCGTCCAGATGCAGTTGGCTGAACTTGGTGGCCGCGCCGAAGCACAAGGGCAGCACGCCCGTGGCCAGAGGGTCAAGCGTGCCGGTATGGCCGGCTTTTTCTGCCCGCAGCAGCCACTTGGCTTTTTGCAGCGCATCGTTGCTCGAAAGACCGAGTGGCTTGTCCAGCAGCAGCACGCCATGCACAGGGCGCCGCTGAACCCGGGTGCGCAGAGACCTGCCCCCACGCTCACCCACTTGGTGTGGATCGCTGCCCCCCAAGGGGGCGTTCCCCCCTTGGGACGGCCCGGCGGTGGTCATGCTGAATCGTCTTTGGCGCGGGAGGAAACGGCCTTGGCAATCAAGGCGTTCATGTCGGCCGCGCGCTCGGTGGTGCGGTCGAACAGGAAGTGCAAGGTCGGGACGGTGTGAATGTGCAGGCGCTTGAACAGGCCGTTGCGCAGGAACCCCGCGGCCTGGTTCAACGCCAGTTCACACTCTTTGGGCTCGCCCACGAGCACGCTGAAGAAGACCTTGGCGTGCGCGTAGTCGGGCGTGACCTCGACCGACTGGATCGTCACCATCCCCACACGCGGGTCTTTCAACTCGCGCGCGATCAACTCCGTCAGATCGCGCTGGATCTGATCGGCGACCTTGAAGGCGCGGTTGGGGGTGGATGACTTGCGGGCCGGCATTACAGGGTTCGGGCGATTTCCTTGATCTCGAAGAATTCGAGCTGATCGCCTTCCTTGATGTCGTTGTAGTTCTTGAGCTTGATACCGCACTCAAAGCCTTCCTTGACTTCGCGCACGTCGTCCTTGAGGCGTTTGAGCGTGTCGATCTCGCCGGTGTAGACCACCACGTTGTTGCGCAACAGCCGGAAATGGGCACTGCGCGTGACCTGACCCGAGGTGACCATACAACCGGCCACGGTACCAATCTTGGAGGCCACAAACACGGTTCGGATCTCGGCCATGCCGATGATTTCCTCGCGCTTTTCCGGTGCCAGCATGCCCGACATGGCGGCCTTCAACTCATCCACAGCGTCGTAAATGATGTTGTAGTAGTGGATGTCGACGCCGTTACCTTCGGCCAGCTTGCGCGCGCCGGCATCGGCCCGCACGTTGAAGCCGATGATGAGCGCCTTGGACGCGATGGCCAGGTTGACGTCCGACTCGCTGATGCCCCCGACGGCGGTATAGACCATCTGGACCTTGACCTCTTCGGTCGAGAGCTTGAGCAGCGACTGTGCCAGTGCCTCCTGCGAACCCTGCACGTCGGCCTTGACGATGATGGGCAGCATCTTGACCTCGCCCGCGCTGATGTCCGCAAACATGTTCTCCAGTTTGGCGGCTTGCTGCTTGGCCAGTTTGGTGTTGCGGAATCGTCCGGCACGGTAGGTGGCGATTTCGCGCGCACGGCGCTCGTCGGCCAGCACCATGAACTCGTCGCCCGCCTGCGGAACTTCGGTCAGGCCCTGGATTTCCACAGGAATGGACGGGCCGGCGGATTTGATCGATTTGCCGTTTTCGTCCAGCATGGCGCGCACGCGGCCGTAGGTGGAACCTGCCAGCACCACGTCGCCGGTGTTCAGCGTGCCCGACTGCACCAGGATGGTGGCCACCGGGCCGCGACCCTTGTCCAGGCGCGCCTCGATCACCAGGCCCTTGGCCATGGCATCGACCGGCGCCTTGAGTTCCAGCACTTCGGCCTGCAGCAGCACCTGTTCGAGCAGGGCGTCAATGCCCTCGCCGGTCTTGGCCGACACGGCCACGAACGGGGAATCACCGCCGAACTCTTCGGGCACGACCTCTTCCACCACCAGTTCCTGCTTGACGCGGTCCGGGTTGGCGTCGGGCTTGTCGATCTTGTTGATGGCCACCACGATGGGCACACCCGCCGCCTTGGCATGCTTGATGGCCTCCCGGGTCTGGGGCATGACGCCGTCGTCGGCCGCCACCACCAGAATCACGATGTCGGTGGCCTTGGCGCCGCGCGCACGCATGGCCGTGAAGGCCTCATGACCCGGGGTGTCGAGGAAAGACACCATGCCACGCGGCGTTTCCACATGGTAGGCGCCAATGTGCTGGGTGATGCCGCCAGCCTCGCCCGATGCGACCTTGGCGCGGCGGATGTAGTCGAGCAGCGAGGTCTTGCCGTGGTCCACGTGGCCCATGACGGTGACCACCGGTGCGCGTGGCAGCGACTCCGCGCCCTGCAGGGAAACCTCGTCGTCGGTAAATGCCTCGGGGTCGTCCAGCGCGGCCACCACGGCCACGTGGCCCAGATCTTCCACGACAATCATGGCCGTGTCCTGATCGAGCGGCTGGTTGATGGACACCATCTGTCCCAGCTTCATCAACTGCTTGATCACCTCGGACGCCTTGATCGACATCTTGTGCGCCAGCTCGGCCACGGTAATGGTCTCGGGCACGTGGACTTCAATGACACGCGCCTCCACCGGCGCCGCCTGCACGTATTCTTCGCGGTCGCGGTCATTGCCCCGACGGCCACGTGGGCCGCCGCGCCAGCTGTTGCGCCCGACGCCACCACTGGAATCGCCGCGCGTGGGGATCGCTTTTTTCTTGGCTGGATCACCCGCCCAGCTGGACGACAGCTTGGCCGATTTGACCTCCTTGTCACCCGCTTTCGCGGCACCCGGCGCCGCTTGCCCCGCGGCAGCCGGTCGGGGGGCACCGGTGCCAGCGGCTGGCTTGTGCAAGGTGCCCTTCATGCCCGTCTTGGCGTCGGCACCCGGTTTTGCCACAGGCTTGGGTTCCTCGGGCTTCTTGGCCACCAGCGTGCGGGCCGGCGTGGACATCATGGAGCGGATCGCGGCGGCTTCGGCTTCCGCCTTGCGCCGACGGTCGCCCAGATCGGCGGCGCGAGCGGCTTCTTCGTCCTGTCGTGTCTTGGCGTCGGCTGCTGCCTTTTCACGTGCCTGCTGCAGGCTGCTGGCCTGCGCCTCGGCAATGGCCTCAGCGGCTTCGCTGGGCGCTGCGGTCGCAGCGTCGCCTGAGGCCGTGGTCGCCAGCGCTTTCTCGGCCTGGGCCTGAGCCGCCAGTGCAGCCGCCTTTTCCGCGGCGTTGCGCTCGCGCGTTTCCTGCTCCTCGCGCTGGCGGCGTTTTTCGATCAGGTCGTCTTCCTGGCGCCGGATCAACTCGGCCTG
This sequence comes from Burkholderiaceae bacterium, assembly GCA_041739435.1. Lineage (GTDB taxonomy): Bacteria > Pseudomonadota > Gammaproteobacteria > Burkholderiales > Burkholderiaceae_C > PHCI01. The sequence goes on along the minus strand of JBGSNW010000023.1, from coordinate 3,360 downwards.
ACGGCGCGCCTCTTCCTCACGACGGGCGAGTTCGGCATGATCGATCATCGGCTCCGCGGGCAGTGTTGGCGCCGATTCGGTCGCCGCTTCGGCGGCTTCTGTCGCGTCGACCACATCAGCGCCTTCGTCGCGTTTGATGAAGGTGCGCTTCTTGCGCACTTCCACTTGAATGGTGCGCGCCTTGCCCGTGGCGTCGGCCTGCTTGATCTCGCTGGTGGACTTCTTGACCAGCGTGATTTTCTTGCGCTCGCCACTGGCCGCCGTGCCGTGACTGGCCTGCAGGTATCCCAGCAGTTTCTGCTTGTCACCCTCGGTCAGATGGTCGGCCTCGGAGTTCTTGGCAACACCCGCGGACTTGAGTTGCTCAAGCAGCGTGGCGGGAGATTTTTTGAGTTCGTTTGCAAACTCGGCTACGGTGGTGCTGGACATATTGGGTTCGTGCCTCCATGACCATTACTCTTGACCCGCGAACCAGTGTTCGCGTGCCTTCATGATCAATGCCCGGGACTCTTCGTCAGATTGCCCGGTGATTTCGGTGAGTTCGTCCACGGCCAGATCGGCCAGATCGTCGCGCGTGTGCACGCCGCTCTCGGCCAGTTTGGCAATCAGGTCGACGTTGAGGCCCTCGAGGTCGCGCAGGTCCTGGGACACCGCCTCGACACTTTCTTCCTTGGCAATTTCCATGGTCAGCAGCGCATCCTTGGCGCGCGAACGCAGCTCGTTGACCGTGTCTTCGTCGAAGCTTTCGATTTCCAGCATTTCCTGCAGCGGCACATAGGCCACTTCTTCGAGGCTGGTGAAGCCTTCGGCAATCAGGATGTCGGCGATTTCTTCGTCCACGTCCAGCTTGTCCATGAAAAGCGCGCGAACGGAGCTGCTTTCCTCGGCCTGTTTCTGAGCCGACTCATTGGCGTCCATGATGTTGATCTTCCAGCCCGTGAGGTCGGACGCAAGACGCACGTTCTGGCCACCACGGCCGATGGCGATGGCAAGGTTTTCCTCGTCGACCACCACATCCATTGCGTGTTTTTCCTCATCGACCACGATAGAAGACACATTGGCCGGCGCCAGTGCACCGATCACGAACTGCGCCGGGTCTTCGCTCCACAGCACGATGTCCACGCGCTCGCCGGCCAGCTCGTTGGTGACGGCATTGACACGGGTGCCACGCACCCCGACGCAGGTACCAATCGGGTCGACGCGCTTGTCGTGCGACAACACGGCGATCTTGGCGCGCGAGCCCGGGTCGCGGGCGCAGGACTTGATCTCCAGCAGGCCCTGCTCAATCTCGGGCACTTCCTGGCGGAACAGCTCGATCATGAATTCAGGCGCCGAGCGGGACAGGATGATGGGGGCGCCACGCAGCGTCAGGTCCACTTCCATGATCATGGCGCGCACGCGGTCGCCGGTGCGCAGGTTTTCCTTGGGGATCATCTCGTTGCGGCGCAACCGGCCTTCGACCCGGCCGGATTCGACGATCATGTCGCCCTTGTCCATGCGCTTGACGGTGCCGACAAAAATCTTGTCGCCGCGCGACATGAAATCATTGAGCAGCATTTCGCGTTCGGCGTCGCGGATCTTCTGCAGGATGACCTGCTTGGCAGCCATGGCGCCAATGCGGCCAATCGGTACCGATTCGACCGATTCCTCGATATATTCGCCCACCTCGATGTCAGGCATTTCCTCTTTGGCTTCAAACAGGAGGATTTCCTGGTCGGGCAGTTGCAGGCCCGCCTCGTCCGGCATCACATGCCAGCGACGGAAGGTTTCGTAATTGCCGGTGTCACGGTCCATGGCCACGCGGATGTCCACGTCACCGGGATAAAGCTTCTTGGTGGCTTGCGCCAGGGCCGATTCGACCGCACCGAAAACAACGTCAAGCTCGACGTTTTTTTCGCGCGAGATGGCTTCCACCAGCATCAACATTTCGCGATTCATCTCAGGACTCTCCTGTATCAACATGGGAGGCAGCGGCCTGTCCGGCCGGGACATCGCCCACGGCCGGGGCGGACCGCCCCTTGAAACTCACAATCGGCGCCAGACGCGCGTCGCGCAATTCGTCCAGCGTAAAACCCAGTGCCTGCAATGGCTGTGGCGCCCTTTTTTTGCTCACCTTCTGGCCCGGCTTGGGAGCCGGCGCATCGCTCCAGACAATTTGCCAGCCCGCCGCGGTCTTTTCAAGCGTGCCGCGAAACTTCTTGCGGCTGGCGCTGATCTGCCCCCCGGCCGCGGCGCTCAGGTCGGAGCCGATCGGCGCCTTCAGCGTGAGGTCGATCATCGCGCCCGCAAAGCGCTCAAAATCCTGCGCGGTTCGCAGCGGTCGGTCAATGCCAGGCGAGGACACCTCCAGCCGGCTGTATTCGACGCCATCCACCTCCAGCGCAAATTGCAGCTGGCGCGTGACCTTTTCGCAATCCTCGACGTTCACGAACTGCTCGGGCGCACCCGGCATCCAGGGCCAATCGATCGTGACGCGCAACAAGCCACCAGCGGAGCGCGTGATCTCCACCAGCTCGTAACCAAAACCGGTCACGGTTTGTTCGACAACCTGTTGCAATGCCACTGATGTAACGCCGGGGGCCCCAAAAGCAATGTGCTTCTGGCGAGAGCACCAAGCCACCCGTCAAAAGCGATTGACCAAAAAAAACGGGCGGTAGTTACCCGCCCGTTTGGTCGTGAAGCAGCTATTGTAGCGCCTAAACCGTTGATTCGCAACGAAAGAACATGCCAGATCACAAGATGGTGCCTGCAAAACAGGCCTGTTGACACCCCGGCACGGTGCGATCAGGCCGCAGCCGCCACCAGTCGGCGGGAGTAGGCGTCCCGGGGGCGGTCCAGCACCTCGGCCACGGGGCCGGATTCGACGATCTGGCCGTCCTTCATGACCAGCACCTCGTGGGCCATGGCACGAATCACCTCCACGTCGTGGGTGATGAGCAGGTAGCTCAGCCCCTTTTCGCGCTGCAGGCGCTGCAGGAGTTGCAGAACCTGCTTCTGGATCGTGACGTCGAGCGCGCTGGTGGGCTCATCGAGCACCAGCACCCGCGGCTGGACGATCAGCGCCCGCGCAATGGCCAGGCGCTGGCGTTGCCCCCCTGAAAACTCGTGTGGGTAGCGCTGCAGCAAACCCTCGAACTGCGCGGGCGACAGGCCGACCTCCTCCAGCGCCTGCAGCACGCGCATCTGGCGCTGCGCTGCAGAAAGGGTGGGCTCGTGGACCCGCAAGCCCTCGCCCACGATTTCCTCCACCGTCATGCGCGGCGAAAGCGAGGAAAACGGGTCCTGGAACACCACCTGGATCACCCGCCGCAGCGCCCGGTTGGCGGGCGACTGCACGCCGGCCGCCCAAGCCTGCCCGGC
>JBGSNW010000539.1:0-1504 GCA_041739435.1 Burkholderiaceae bacterium | reverse complement strand
TTCCCTCGGGCGCGGCCAGCCGCTCGCACGCCTTCCTGAGCGGCCGCCTGGCCACGCGCGAAGGCAGCATGGGCCTGTTCAAACCCCGCGACTCGGGCTTTCAGCCCTCGGGGTTCGGGCCGGGCAAGCGCTGAGCTCTGCTGCTTTTTTCATCTGCATCTTTTTCCACTTTTCACTTCCTCAAGGAAATCATGAGCGCTGTACTTGCCCCTGTTGCCTCTTCTCCCGCTGCGCGCATGGCACCTGCCACGGTGCAGCCCCGTGAATACCTGAGCTTTCGCCTGGGCGCCGAGGAATACGGCATTGACATCCTTCGTGTGCAGGAAATCCGGGGCTACGCCGAGCCCACGCGCATCGCCAACGCACCGGCCTTCATCAAGGGTGTGCAGAACCTGCGCGGCATCATCGTGCCCATCGTCGACCTGCGCACCAAATTTGCCATGACCGACGTCAAATACGACAGCCTGACCGTGACCATCGTGCTCAACATCGGCAGCCGCGTCATGGGCGTGGTGGTGGATTCGGTGTCGGACGTGCTCGAACTCAGCCCCGAGCAGATCAAACCCGCACCCGAATTCAACGCTGCGGTGGACGCCGACTTCATCACCGGCCTGGGCACCGTCAAAACCGGCAGCACCGAACGCATGCTGATCCTGCTTGACATCGAGCAGCTCATGGGCAGCGCCGACATGGGGTTGGTGGCCGAAGTGATGGCGGCGCATTGAAATCACGGCCCGCTCGAACGCGCCGACGGCGCGGGGCATTCAAACGAACAACAACAAAAGGTTTCCTATGAACAACATGAAAGTGGGCACCCGGCTCGGCCTGGTCCTGGGCCTGCTGGCGGTTTTGCTGGTGGCCATCGGCGGCGTGGGCTTGTACGGCATTGCGTCGTCCAATGCGGCGCTGAAAAGCGTGTACGAAGACCGGACGGTTCCGGCGCAGCTGTTGGGTGAAATTGACTCATTGATGCTGAACAACCGGCTGGCAGTCGTCGGCGCCATCGTCACGCCAACGCCCGAGCTCGTCGCGAAAAATGTGGCCGCCGTGGAGGCCAATATTGCCACCATCACCAAACTCTGGGACGCCTACAGGGCCAACAAACTGACGGTGGAGGAAGCGGCACTGGCAAAGCAGTTCACGGCGGAGCGCACGGCGTATGTGGCCGACGGTCTGAAGCCCGCGCTGGCCGCCCTTCGCGCCAACGACATGATGGAGGCACGGGTTGTATTGGAGAAGCTCGGAACGCTCCACGAAATCGCCAGTAAAAGTTCCGACACCCAGATACAGCTGCAAGTCAACGAAGCCAAAAAAGAATACGAAGCCGGTGTGGCGCGCTACGAAAGCATTCGCGTGCTCGTCATCGCCAGCCTCGTGGCCGGCCTGGCGCTGGCGGCCGTGTTCGGTTGGCTACTGGTGCGGGGCATCTCCCGCCAGTTGGGCGCCGAACCCGGCGAGGTGCTGGCCGTGACCAGCGCCATCGCCCAGGGTGACCTGACCACCC
>JBGSNW010000397.1:0-1773 GCA_041739435.1 Burkholderiaceae bacterium | reverse complement strand
GGCCTGGACGGCGGCGCTGGCCCAGGCGGCCAACCGGACCCTGCTCGATCTGCCACGCATCCTCGCGCCCGAAGCACGGGACGAATTTGCCCTGCACTCGCCGCGGTTGCACCGGGGCCTGCTGATCAGCGGGGACCGCTTTGTGGCCACCACGGCCGAGAGCCGTGAGTTGCAGCTGGCCTTGCCCGATGCGCTGGCCGTTGAAATGGAGGGCGCTGCATTTGCGCAGGTGTGCCGCGACTACGGCGTGTCGCTGGCGGTGGTGCGCACCATTTCCGACCGCGCCGACGACGCGGCGCACGTGGATTTCACCCGCTTCCTGCAGACGGTGGCGGCCCGGTACAGCGTGGCCACCATGGATCGCTTATTCAGATCGCTAGCTTAGTAATAGCAAACTAGTGCCATTTGACGGGGCTGAGGTCCAATTTCTTCAATAAAACGAAGAAAAACCCTATTTGAGCCAGCCGCGCTTGCGGAAATACCACATGGGCACCAGCGCACTGGCCAGCATCAGCAGCAGCGCGTAGGGGTAGCCCCACTTCTGGGCCAGTTCGGGCATGTGCTGGAAGTTCATGCCGTAGATGCTGGCGATCAGGGTGGGGGGCAGCAGCGCCACGCTGGCCACCGAGAAGATCTTGATGATCTTGTTCTGGTTGATGTTGATGAAACCCACGGTGGCGTCCATCAGGAAGTTGACCTTGTCGAACAGGAACGCCGTGTGGTTGTCCAGCGACTCGATGTCGCGCAGGATCTGGCGGGCTTCTTCGAACTGCTCGGCGTTGAGCATGCGGCTGCGCATCATGAAGCTCACGGCGCGGCGGGTGTCCATCATGTTGCGGCGGATGCGGCCGTTCAAGTCTTCCTGGCGGGCAATGGCGGCCAGCACTTCGCCGGCCATGGTGTCGGTCACATCGCCGGCCAGCACCTGCTTGCTGACTTTTTCGAGATCGTCATAGATGCCCTCCAGCGCGTCGGCGGAGTATTCGGCGTCGACGTCGTACAGCTTGAGCAGCACCTCCTTGGCGTCCTCGATCAGGCCCGGCGCACGGCGGGCGCGCAGGCGCAGCAGCCGGAACACCGGCACGTCCTCGTCGTGAATGGAAAACAGCACGCCACGGCTCTTGAGCTCGGTGTTGTGCTGGTTCAGGATGAAGGCCACGCGCACGGTGCGCGGATTGGCTTCATCGGCGATCAGGAAGTCGCTGCGGATGTGCAGTTCGCCGTTGTCTTCCTCGTAGAAGCGGGCCGACTCCTCGATGTCCTCGTCCATCGCGTCTTCGGGGATCGACAGGCCGTAGTACTGCTTGATCCAGCGCTTTTCGTCGAGCGTGGGCGCCTCAAGGTCGACCCAGATGGGCTGGAACCGGGACAGGTCTTCCAGCGATTCGATTTCTTCCTGGACAAGCCGACCGTTGGCGAGCGTGAAAATGTTGAGCATGGCTCATTCCCTTGCGGTGCATTCGGGGTGGGGTCAAAGGCTTCGCTTCCAACCCCCTGGCATGGCAAGGGAGTCGAAAGCTAGCGACTGGGGCAGCTTTCCATGGCGCGATCTCCGTTCCAACAGCAGCTTGAATTATGGCATCGGTGGCGTGTCGCGCGGCATTCGATGGATCGACCGCGGGGCAAAAAAATTCTCGATTTGAGTCTTGTGCGCAAAGGCATCCTGTTCACCCAGGGTCAGCAGGGCCTGCACAAATCCGGGCTCAAACAGCAGATAGCTGGCGAGCGCGGCGCCGCCGCCGCGCAAGGCGCCCAGGCCGCCCAGCGCGCGTC
>JBGSNW010000479.1:0-3531 GCA_041739435.1 Burkholderiaceae bacterium | reverse complement strand
GCACCGGTCGCACAACCCGCGGCCTCGAGCCGCTTTGTGCTGTTGGGTGTCGCTGCGCGGCCTCACAACGGGGCCGCATTGATCGCGATTGACGGCAAACCGGCCCGGCCATTTCGTGTGGGGGCCAGAGTCGACGAGGGCCTGGTCCTGCAGTCGGTTTCGTCCCGGCGTGCAGTCCTGGCGGAGGCCCTGGACGCCCCTCCCGCCGTCACCCTGGAATTGCCGCTGCGCCGCCCCTGAGCCCCTGGAAGGAGCAATCCACGATGCTGCCCTCGCCACCCTCATCGTCGCCCGACGCACAGGGTGCGCAGCTCCAGCCATCGGCCAGCCTGCTGGAGAACCTGCGCCAGGAGCTGGTGCGGCATCCACCGTTTTCACAGATGGCCGAGGCCGATCTCGATTTCTTTCTGACACACGCCAACCAGCAGTACTTCGCGCCCGGCGAGGTTCTGGTCGAGCCGTCCAGCGGCCCGGTGACGCAATTGTTCTACATCCGCAAGGGGGCCGTCACGGGTGTGCGTGGCATGGCCGAGTTGTCGGGTGGCGCGTTCCAGTACGAACGGGGCGATGTGTTTCCTGTGGGGGCGGCAATGGCCCGTCGCGCGGTGACGGCCGTCTACAGCGCCACGCAGGACACGTTTGTCCTGGCGTTGCCCGAGGCCGACATGCAGGCGCTGGCCCAGCGCAGCGAGCCGTTTGCCGATTTCCTTAACGGCCGAATTCTCAAATTCCTGGAGCTGTCGCGGCGGGCGTTGCACGTTGCCTATGCCTTGCAGACACTGGCCGAGCAGTCGCTGGAAGCGCCGCTGGCCGGTGTTGCACGCAAGGCGCCCGTGTGTTGCGCGCCGGACACGCCCCTGCGCGACGCCCTGGCCGAGATGCTGCGGCTGCGCATCGGCTCCATGCTGGTGACCTCGCCCGAAGGCGCGCCGCTGGGCATACTCACGCGCTACGACATTCTGGGCCGCGTGACCTTGCCCGGGGTGTCGCTGGATGCCCCGATCGCGCGGGTGATGGTGCAGCCCGTGCATAGCCTCACGGACCACCACACCGCACAGGACGCGGCGCTGCTCATGAGTCTGCATGGCATTCGTCACGTGCCCGTCACGCGCGATGGCGTGGCCGTGGGCATTGTGTCCGAGCGTGATCTGTTCGCGATCCAGCGCCTCAGCCTCAAGCAGGTCAGCACCGCGATCCGCGCGGCCCCCGACGTGGCCACCTTGCGCATGGTGGCGCAGGACATCCGCCGCTTTGCGCGCAGCCTGCTCAGCCAGGGCGTGCAGGCGCGCCAGCTCACGGCGCTGATCAGCCACCTCAACGACGTGCTGGCCGTGCGGCTGCTGGATCTCAAGGCCATGGAACATGGGGTCGTGCTCGCACGGCTGTGCTGGCTGGCCCTGGGGTCCGAAGGCCGGGGCGAGCAGACCATCGCCACCGATCAGGACAACGCCATCATCCTGGCCGACGACACCACCGACATCCAGCGCGACGCGGTGCTGGCGTTCGCGCAGGACGTGAACCAGGCGCTGGACGCCTGCGGTTACCCGTTGTGCAAGGGCGGCATCATGGCCGGGGTATCGGGCTGCTGCCTGCGTCTGCGCGAGTGGCGCGAACGTTTTGCGCACTGGATCGACCATGGCTCGCCGCAGGACCTCCTCAATGCCAGCATCTATTTCGATTTCCGGGCACTGGCGGGTGATGCCACGCTGGCGCAAACGCTGCGCTCTGAAGTCACCGATGCCGCGCGCCGCACGCCGCGTTTCCTCAAGCAACTGGGTTTGAATGCCTTGCAGCGCACCGCGCCCCTGAACTGGCGTGGCGCCGTGGACACCGATGCCGCGGGCACCCTGGACCTCAAGCTGCAGGGCACCGCGATTTTTGTCGACGCCGCGCGCATCTATGGCCTGGCGCATGGCGTGGCGGCGGTGGGCACGCGCGAGCGGCTGGAGGCGATCGGTCCGCTGCTCGGGCTGGCCGCCGCCGAATTCGAAGGGTGGATCGTGGGGTTTGAGTTTCTTCAGATGCTGCGCCTGCGCATCCAGCTCGAAGCCGACCCCGACCTGGACGCCCCCAACCGCATTGCCGTGGCCTCGCTCAACGACATCGACCGGCGCATCCTCAAGGAGTCCTTCCGGATGGCCCGTGCCCTGCAGCAACGTCTGCAGCTCGACTACCAGCGCTAACCATGGGCTGGCTGGACGTCCTGCGCCCCCGTCGCGCGCCCGTTGACGAAACGCGCTGGGTCATGCTGGACGTGGAAACCGGCGGGCTGGACGCTGCCCGCGACCCCCTGCTCGCCATCGCGGCCATCGCCTTGCGGGTGGACTGGCCAGCGCGCCGTCTGTGGGTGGTCCCGGGCGACAGTTTTGAGGTGGTGCTGCGCCAGGACCATGCCTCGGCGCGCGACAACATCCTGCTGCATGGCATTGGCGCGCAACGGCAGCGCGAAGGCATGGCCCCACCCCAGGCAATGCAGGCCTTTGCCCGGTTTGCCGGGGCGTCGCCGTTGCTGGCTTTTCACGCCGCGTTTGATCGCACCCTGATCGGCCGCTACGCCCGCGCGCACCTGGGGGTCAACCTGCCCAACCCCTGGGTGGACATCGAACCGCTGTGCGCCGTGACGCACCAACACGTGCGGGCCCGCTCGCTGGACGAATGGATGGCGCACTTCGGCATTGAATGCGCCGTGCGCCACCAGGCCGCGGCCGACACCCTGGCCGAATGTGAGGTGCTGCAGCACATCTGGCCCAGGGTGGCGGCGCAATGCCGCAACTGGCGCGATGTGGTCCGGCTGGCCGATCGTCAACGCTGGGTTGCACGCGCATGACACGATGCTATTTTAAATATAGCTAATAAAGACCATTTGACGGGGGCTAAAGGCCAAAAAGACTGATAATTTCCATCCAAGGCCGCTCCACACGCCCATCCTGCCCTGCCTGAGGCGTTTTCCGCCGCCGGGCCCGGATGGCAGCGTATTTTCACGGCGAGGCCGGTTGCATCGGGCGCACGGTGCCATCCGGGGCGATCGGCTCAAAACCGGTGGCCATCTCGTTGAGCAGCAGCGCGGCGGACTGCACCAGCGGCCACGCCAGCAGGGCGCCAACGCCTTCGCCCAGCCGGAGGTCCAGGTCCAACAGGGCGGTGACCCGCAGGTGATTCAGCAGCAAGCGATGGCCTTCGTCCGCGGCACAACTGCAAAACACCATGTAATCGGCCGCGGCGGCGCACAGACGCCGGGCCACCAGCGCCGCTGCGCCAGCCACAAAACCGTCCACCAGGATCACGCGGCGCTGGCTGGCCGCGCGCAGCATGGCGCCAGCCATCATGGCGATCTCGAAGCCGCCCATGGCAGCCAGGGCGTCCAGCGGCAGCAGGGCGCCACGGTGGCGGGCCGCCACGTGCCCCAGTATCTCGAACTTGCGCTGCAGCGGGGCGTCGTGTGGTGCCAGGTTCAGGCCCACGGCGTCGCGCAGGGGCACGCCGCCCAGGCGCGACAGCAGCAGCGCCGCGCTCGAGGTGTTGCCCACCCCC
>JBGSNW010000421.1:0-17434 GCA_041739435.1 Burkholderiaceae bacterium | reverse complement strand
GTGGACCTCGAATCCCTTCGCCGTCGCCAGTGTCATTTGTCTCATCATCGTTCGCATCCCGTTCGGTCAGTCACTTCACCCATAACGCGCGAGCATCATGAGTGGCAGACCGCATCGGGGACTTATTCAGCATTTCCCTAAGCAGCGCTTTGCCTGTCAAGCCGCATTGCCCCGTGCTGTATGTGTATGGACAGCGCAAGCCGTTCATGTTCCATTCGCCCCGCTGGCTGGAGTGGTGCAATTCCAACCCCGGCAGCAAGGCCGTGGGTCTGCCCTGCGGTCATTGGGTGATGGTGGACCAAGCCAGCGCATTTGAAGGGCTGGTGCGTCAGTGGTTGGCGCATACTGCCTTAAATGCTACGGTTCGCGCTGAGGCGTAGCGCATCGATGTCAAGCACCTCAATGCCCCACGGTAGCGTTGAACGATGACGCCGGCATTCTTGAGGCTGCGCAGCGCCGTGTTGATGGAGTTGACCCAATTTCACGGATACCTTGCCGTTATGGAACGAGGGGTCCGAGACACCCAAATCAAAGCCGCCGTACCCGCTGGAATTCCGCCAGCATAATTTTCTGGACACGCTGGCCCGCGTCGGCAGAACGTCGACGCAGTTGTTGTGTGAGTTCATATCCAGCGCGCGAAGCATCGCCAAAGGGATCACGCAGGACGCACGAGACGTGGCGAACCGCTGCCAGGCCAGGAAAGCCTGCCCCATCGCACTGTGTTGGGGAAAAAAGACACTTAACAAGTCGTCACGCTTTCTGACATCCGGAAAGGCGGCATTTGATTACCTTACCGCCTGTTGTTGGAAAAGCGTCGGCGCCGATCTCTCTTCGTGGAGGGGGTGCACTTTGCCTTGTATTTCCGACGCTTCAAACCATCACAGGGCGAATAACAATGAAATCAAAATCGCGGGGGAGTGTGCAGAGTCGCCGTGCATGGCGGGACTTTGATCCCCTTCGCCAACAGGCTGACGTTTCGCGGAGACTCCATGCGGTCCGGCATGTCTGTGGCTAGCCAGCGCCTGGGCGCATTCGTGCGGGGCCTCCAGCGCCCCGTTCGTGCGAGCGCCGGGTGGCTTGCGCGCGAGGAAGCCATCATGGGCACGTCGATCCAGGTGGAGTTGTGGTCCGAAGACCGCGATGAAGGCGAGCAGGCCATTGATGCCGTGATGGCGGAAATGCACCGGATCGACCGTGCGATGAGCCCCCACAAGCCCGATTCGGAGCTTTCTCGCATCAACCGCGATGCAGCGCGGATGGCGGTGCCGCTGAGCGAGGAGATGACCGGGTTGATTTCCCGGGCAATCGATTTTTCGAAACTCTCGAGCGGTGCCTTCGACATCACCTACGCCAGCGTGGGCTGTCTGTACGACTATCGACTTGGCGTTCAGCCGACGCACGAAGCGCTGGAACAGGCCCGGCTTGCGGTGGGGTACCGACACATGGTGCTGGACCGCCAGGCGCGCACATTGCGCTTTGCCCGGGAAGGTGTGCGTATTGACCTGGGTGGCTTTGCCAAAGGGCTTGCCGTGGACAACGGTGCCGCCATCCTGCGACGCCTGGGCATTGGCAACGCCATCGTGACCGCGGGCGGGGACAGTTATGTTCTGGGCGACCGCCGGGGGCGGCCCTGGACCATCGGCGTTCGCGATCCTCGCCGCGCGGGTGAAGTGGTGGCTGTGCTGCCCCTGGAGGATGTGGCGATCTCGACGTCGGGTGATTACGAGCGGTACTTCGAGCGCGACGGCGTGCGGCATCACCACATCATCGATCCGCGCAGTGGCTCTTCCCCATCCGGTGTGCGCAGCGTCACGCTGATCGGTCCGGACGGTCTGACGACCGAAGGACTGTCAAAAAGTGTGTTTGTGCTGGGCCTGGAAAAGGGCTTGCGTCTGGTGGAGTCTGTTCCGGGTGTTGACGCGGTTGTGGTCGACGCGACCGGGGCATTGCATTTTTCTTCGGGATTTCTTGCGGACGTTCCGGCGCCGGCGAATTGACGGAAATCAGGCGTGAACACCTGTCAACAATGGAGGCGAAGATGAACATCAACCCAAAAATTGGCGCAACCTTGCTGGCAACATTGGCGCTGGGCCTGGTGAGTTGTGGCGGGGGCAGCAGCAACGCGCCATCTGCAACTGTGACGGTGGCAGGCGATGTTCCGGTGGCCTACGTGCAGCGCTCGACTTCAGTGCGCATGAACCCGACCAACGGCGCGCCGACGGCGGTGGGCGGCGACCTCATGGTGCGAGAAAAATCCTCGGCCAGCGCCCCTGAACACAACATCACCAGGGTGATCACGCAGGGCGTGGGGGACGCGTCGGACCCTGAGGTGTCCTACGACGGCAAGAAAATTGTTTTTTCGCTGCGTTGCCCTGCGTCGAACACTTCAACCATCGATGGCCAGCCTGCCTGTACCGGGCGCTGGAACATTTGGGAATACGACATGGCCACCGGCGGGCTGACCGGAGGCACGCTGCGCCGCATCACCGCGTCAAACCAGCACGACGACGTGGATCCGGCCTATCTGCCGGCGGGTGGCGGTTTTGTTTTCTCGTCCAACCGCCAGACCAAGTCGTTTTTTGGCCAGGCGCTTGGGCAGGATTATTTTGCGCTGGACGAATACGAGCGCGAGCGGGTGTTTCATCTGCACACCATGGATTCGTCGGGTGGCGCCATGGCGCAGATTTCGTTCAACCAGAGCCATGATCGCAACCCTGTGGTCCGGCCCAATGGCGACATCATGTTCTCGCGCTGGGAACATCTGGCCGATCACAACCGGTTTGCGGTGTTCCGGGCCAAGCCCGACGGCACCGACATGTTTGTGCTGTACGGCGCACTCAGCCCCGGCAACAGTTTCCTGCACCCACGTGACATGGACCCCAGCGGACCTTTCGCGGGATTTCTTTCATCGTCGCTGATGTCGCTGTCGGGCACCCAGGAGGGAGGTTCGCTGATGTTCATCGATGCGGGCAACTACTCCGAGAACAATACCCCGGCCAACTCCACCGTGCCGGCGCAGGGCGGCCAGCGCGAGGTGACGCAGCAGCCCCTCAACATGGGTCGGGGGCTTTCGCCATTTGGGCGCGTCACCACGCCCTATCCGCTTTGGGATGGAACCAACCGGGTGCTGGTTGCGTTCCGCCCCTGTGAAGTCACGCGCAACGGCGCGGTGGTGCCGTGTGCGTCGTTGACATCGGCTGAACTGGCGCGATTGAGCGATGACCAGCGCACCGATGCCCAGATCCAGGCCGACGCCGTGCGGGACAACGCGCCCTCGGTGTACGCGATTTACATGTTCGATCCCGTTTTGCAAACGTGGCTGATCGTCGCTGCTCCGCCGCCCGGCTTCATGAACACCGATCCGATTGCCCTGCAGGCGCGGCCCGAACCCAACGCCACACCACCAACCAACATCGATGCAGATCTGGCGGCGCAGAACATGGCGTTGATCGAGGTGCGCAGTGTCTACGACACGGATGGCCTGGGTCGCATGGGTGAAGGCATGGTGGTGGCTGCCGATCTGCCCGCCGGGTGCACGCAGGGAATTGCCAAGATTGCGCCAGATGATCCTGCGGACACCCGCCCACTGGTGGCCGATCTCATCAAAATGAAGGACCCTGCCGATCCCGCCTATCACTGTGCGCCGGCTCGTTTTGTGCGGGTGATTCGGGCTGTGCCACCACCCTCCAGTTCGATGGGCTTGCGAACCGCGATTGGCGAGACCGATTTCGAGCAGCAGCAGATCCTCGGATACGCCCCGATCGAGCCCGATGGATCGTTCAAGCTCCAGGTGCCGGCCGATGCACCTCTGGCCTTGAGTGTGGTCGATGCCAAAGGCAGGGCGTTTCAAACCCATCCGAACTGGATTCAGGTGCGCCCCGGGGAGCGGCGCACCTGCGACGGCTGCCATAGCCCACGGCGGGGCGCCGCGTTGAATTCCGGAGTTGTCGTCAACACGCTGCCAGCAGCCCTTTCGCCCACATTGGCGAGTCAGCATGCGTCGGGAGAAACATTGGCCTCGTTGCTGACCCGCCTGCAACCCGCCGCCCTGCAGATCACCCCTGATCTGGTTTACCAGGATGTCTGGGCCAATACCGCGCAAGCCGGGATTTCGGCGCGCCCGGCGATCGTGACGCGTTACACCGGAAACACAAACGCCGCGGACGATCTGGCCACGACCGTTCCGATCAACGGCGTGATCAACTATCCGCAGCACATTCAGCCGCTGTGGACACGCGACCGGGGCGCCAACACCTGCATCAACTGCCATGCCGATCCGGCCAGGCTGGATTTGCGGGCCACAACGGCGGGAACCGGCCGACTGACCTCCTACGAGGAGTTGCTCGTTGGAGACCCATTGCTTGATGCCAACGGGCAGCCCGTGGTACGTCTGCAGCAAGGTGTTCCTGTCATCCAGCGTGCCGCCGCTCTGGTGGAGACCAGCTCCAATGCGGCCAATACCGCCGGTCAGGCACGCAAGAGCCGGTTGACTGAAATCATGTTCGGTGAAACCCTTCTTGCCGGAGCGTCGGCGCGTACAGCACACCCCAATCCACCAAATACAGCGCCCGATCATTCAACACTTCTGAATGCAGCCGAGAAGCGGCTGGTGGTGGAGTGGATGGACTTGGGAGGGCAGTATTTCAATAACCCATTTGACGGTGCCAGCGGGGTTCGGACGGTATCCGGTCTGAGTCAGGCCAACTTTGCCGCGCAGGTACAGCCGGTCCTGAATGCTTCTTGCGCCACGAGTTGCCACCAGGCCGTGGGCAACAACCCTGCGGCAGCACCCGGCACCTCGTTCCGGGAAAACCGTCTCGTTCTCACGGGCGATCTCGAGGGAGACTACAACGTCACGCTGTCGATGATCTCCAATACCTGTGATCCCGGCTCCAACTTTCTTCTGGGCAAGCCGTCCACGGTGCCACATCCCGCCGGAGCGACGGGGCAGACCGCTGCCGTGCTGCCGGTGGGCAGCACGGGCTACCAGGCCATCGCCAGCTGGATCCAGTCGGGATGCATCACGCCATGAGCCTGACGCTTTCTTGGGCTGAGCCGCGGCTCCTCGCATGGCGTCGATGGCTGCCCGGCCTGGTTGCGCCGGTCTTCCTCGTGGTTCTTGCGGGCTGCGGCGGCGGTACCAATCCGCTGGGAAACCCTTCGCTGGTGGACAACCCCGGGATCACTTCTGGTCAAAAGCTGTCTTTTGCCTATTTTCAACGCTGTATCAACCCGATTTTTCTCGCGCAACTTCAAGTCTCGGTCAATGGTGTGGTGTCGACCAACACCTGCGCCTCGGCCGGTTGCCATGACAACACCAACGGAACTGGCGGGGCGTTCCGTGTGGTGGGGACTGCCCAGCCGCTGGATGTGACGAATCCGGCAAACACCCCTGCGGTGATCCGCGCCAGCGACATGTTCAAGAATTTTTTCTCTGCGCAAGCGGAAACAGTCTCGGGTTCGCCGGCACAAAGTCGCCTTCTCAACAAGCCCCTGGTACGCGGTGTACTGCATGGCGGGGGCGTCGTTTTTGCGAACGAGCAGGACCCCAACGTACGGTTGATCAGTTTCTGGATTACCAATCCCGTGCCACAGGGGCAAGACGAGTTCAGCGCCTCCACCACAGGTCTTTTCACCCCGAATGATCCCAATACCGGGACGTGCAATACCCAATGAGTTCATGAGCTTCACAGGCCTGATTCCGACCCGACGTCTGAAATTTCATCGATGGATTTGCTCTGTCATTCTGGCGCTGTTGTCGCTGGGAGACGTCGCGACGGTGTCTGCAGCCCAGGACCCCGTGCAGCGCTTGCAGGTGACCGACCCGTTTCTTGAGCTCCATACCGGACCGGGGCGGGGATACCCGGTTTTCTTTGTCGTGGAGCGTAATGACTGGGTCGAAATCACATTGCGCCACACGGACTGGTTTCGGGTGCGTACCGCAGGCGGCAAGGAAGGTTGGGCGAGTCGGGCACAGCTTGAAAGCACTCTCACGGAGGCGGGCTCGAAAAAGACGTTTCGCGACATCGTGGTGGATGACTTTCTGCATCGGCGTCTGGAACTGGGGGCATCCTGGGGGCGCTTCCGGGCTGAGCCCATGCTCAAGGTCTGGGCAGCATATCGGTTCACGGAAACGCTCAATATCGAAGGCACGCTGGGCCAGGTGCAGGGGGTATTTTCCAGCACCAATTTTTGGCACCTCAACTTGAATTCGGAGCCTTGGGCGGATCAACGAATTTCCCCGTTCTTCGGTGTGGGTCTCGGGAAATTTCGAAACATTCCCAACGCAAGCCTGGTGGGAGCCCTCACCACCAACGCCAATCTGGCCAACGCAAGCGTCGGCGCGCGCTGGTACTTGACGGACCGCTTTGTGGCGCGAGTGGATTACACCTTGTACACCGCGTTTTTGACGGACAGCCGTACGAGCCAGTTCAAGGCGTACACCGCCGGACTTTCATTTTTCTTCTAACCGTTCAGAGCCATCCATGCCCATCAAAGCTGCATCGAGTTCATTCACCAGCGTTTTGTCGCATCGCGTTTCCGCGGATCACTGGCGGACGGTTGTCCCGACGGGTTTTGTTCTCGCGCTGGCGGTGCTGGCTTGCCCCGCCATGGCGCAGCAGACACCGGCCCGCAATGAGCAGGTGATCGTGCCCGAGATCAGCCGACGCGACATTGCCGTCCCCAAAATTCCTTCCAACGATTTCGAGATCGGTTTGTTCTCGGGGACCTATTCCACCGAAAATTTTGGTGCAAGTCTGGTTGCCGGTGTGCGTCTGGGGTATCACATCACGGAAGATATTTTTGTAGAAGGTGTGTATGCACAGACGCGAGTCAGCGATGCGTCATTCCGTCAGATTTTGCCCGGTGGTGTTTTTGCCCAGCGCAAGGAGACTTTGCGCTATTTCAATCTTTCTGCCGGTTACAACATCCTGCCGGGTGAGGTGTTTGTGGGTCGCAAATCAGCCTGGGCGTCGGCGCTGTACGTCATTGGCGGTGTGGGCAGCACGCGCTTCAACGAACAACGGCGGCAAACGCTCAATTTCGGCTTGGGAAGCCGTGTGTTCCTGACCAACAGCATCGCGTTGCAGGTCGATGCGCGCGACCACGTGTTCACGCTCGATCTGCTGGGTCGGCGACAGACAACCCACAACCTCGAGCTGACCGGTGGTGTCACATTTTTCTTTTGATCAACATGAGAACAACTCCGCGGAAATCCACAATCATGCAAGCACCACGTCGGGAAACCCTTCGCATCGCGCTGGGCCTTGTGTTGGCGGCCGCTTCGACTGCCGCACCCGCTGCGCTGACAGCCTCGACACTGGCGCCGGACTTCACACTGGCACGCATGGGAGGGGCCAACCTGCGTCTGCACGAGCAGCGCGGGCAGGTCGTGATGGTGAATTTCTGGGCGACCTGGTGCGCGCCCTGTCGGGAAGAGATGCCGCACCTGGACCGGCTGTATCAGAAGTATCGGGCTTCGGGTTTCGTGTTGTTGGGCGTGAATGTGGATGACGATGTGGGCAATGCCGTGGCGCTGGCGCAGAAGCTGGGTGTCAGGTTTCCCGTTTTGCTGGACACCGACAAGAAGGTCAGCCGCTTGTATGACCTCAAAGCGATGCCCTCGACCGTGCTGATCGACCGCGATGGCCGAGTCCGCCATGTGCATCGTGGCTACCAGAGTGGATACGAAAACACCTACGAAAAATTCATTCGGGAGTTGCTCAAGGAATGAACTCACACCACGGTTTCCAAATGTGCCTCATGGGCAAGTTGCTTGCCGTGGCACTGCTTCTGAGTGGCTGCGCCATCGAACCCTGGGTGAGGCCCTATGAGCGGGAGCGTCTTGCGGACCCGGTCATGCAGGTGTCGCGTGACGCCCTGGGGGCCCGGCACCGCGCTCACATTCACGAGGTTCGGGAAGGTGCGCGTGGTGCCACCGGGGTTCAAGGAGGCGGGTGTGGTTGCAACTAGAAAACAAGGCAACAAGGGATTGTTGCGGTTTGTCCAAACCACTGCAAAAGCAACCGCGCACCTGGTGGGATTGATTGGCGGGTTGTTCGTTGGCAGCGGGGCGCGTGCCGTCGATCTGCCGGCCGATCGGGCTGAATCAATGATTCATCTCTTCAATGGCGGAGGGGTTACAGCAGCAGGACCGGCGGTGCTCGTCCGAAAAAATCTGGCTGAGCGCGTTTCGCTTTCCGGCTCCTACTATCTTGACGCGGTGAGCAACGCATCGATTGACGTCGTGACACAGGCAAGTCGGTTCAAGGAAAACCGCCATTCGTTTGAGTTAGGCGTTGATTACGTGGTGCGCGACACGCTGATCACCCTGGGGCTCGCGCGCAGCGACGAGCCTGACTACATCGCCCGAAACGCAAGTGTGGACATCGCGCAGGAGGTTTTCGGTGGCATGACCACGGTGAGCCTGGGTTTTTCCCGTGGCGCTGATGACGTTTCAAAAACTGACGCACCTGAATTCCGGGATACAGCCGATCATTGGCAATATCGTCTGGGTTTGACGCAGATCCTGACCCCTCGCTGGTTGGCGAGTCTGAATGTCGAGGCGCTGGCAGACCGGGGATTTCTGGCCAATCCCTATCGCGCCGCAAGGGTGTTTGGAGCGTCTGTGCCCGAGCGGCATCCGAGAACCCGAACCGCGCGGGCCGTCAAGCTCAGAACCATCGCTGAGTTGGGTGCGGCGGATGCCGTTCGTGCGGAATATCGCTACTACTGGGACACCTGGGACGTGCGTGCGCACACGGCCGAGCTTGGGTACGCACGACATCTCGGCCCGATATGGCTGGCGGAAGGAACGCTGCGCTTTCACACCCAGGGAAATGCACTGTTCTACAGCGACAACGCCACGAGTGAAACGGTTTTTGTATCGCGCAGCAAGCAACTCAGCAGTTTCAGCAGCTATGCACTGGGCGGAAAACTTTCCTACCGTCTCAAAAGAGTCCCCGGTAAGTACGAGATCAACGCGTCCGGCTCCTATGAGTGGATGCAGTTCAATTACCGGGATTTCACAGACGTGCGCACGGGCAAGCGATATTCGTTCGGTGCGAGCGTGCTTCAACTGATGATTTCCGCGAATTTTTAGGGAGGGTGTCGCATGTTCAAACGATGGACCCGCAATTCAATGGGGATGGCACTTGTGATTGCGGTCACGTTGGGGTCGGCCTGGAGTGCCGAGGCGCCAGCGCCTGTCTCATCCGAGGCTGCGGGCAGGAGCCCCGAGCCGGTTGTTGCTTCCGACCGAGTGGTCGAGGGCGCGGCCAGTCTGGATGGACGCATCCAGGACATCAAAAGTGAAGTGATCCGGCTCAATCGTGATTTGCTGGTGCTGGAGGAAGAATTGTTGTTCCCGGCGAATACCCAGGTTGCGCTCTTCGTCTCGATGGACGTCGGGAAGTTGTTTGAGCTGGAGTCGGTGCAAATCAAGCTCGACGACAAAGTGGTGACCAATTACCTTTACACACCCCAGGAAGTGCAGGCGCTTCACCGGGGTGGCGTGCAACGTGTTCATCTGGGAAACCTGCGTGCGGGCAAACATTCGCTGGTTGCTTTTTTCACGGGCAGGGGCCCGCATGAAAGGGACTACCGCCGTGGCACGACGCTCGAAATCGAAAAAGGCACCGAACCGAAGTACATCGAACTGCAGATCAAGGACTCGACGTTGAAGCTGCAACCGGAGTTCCAGGTCAAGGTTTGGCAATAAGCGTCCATGCGAATCCGTCTTCCAAGCTTTTCTGCGATCCGTCTCGTCACAGGCATCACGATCCTGTGCATGCCGCTCTTGGCGTCCGGCGTCGAGAAGCCACCGGAACAGGCGTCCACCGTTCGAGACCCCCACTATGGCGACGGCTTGTTCCATTTCTACCAGGCCAGGTACTTTACGTCGATCACTGGCTTGATGGCGTCTCAGCATTTCAAACGCATGCCGAATCACGCGGACGAGGCCGAAATTCTAAGAGGCGGTTTGTTGCTGTCCTATGGCCTGCATCGCGAAGCGGGTGAAATCTTCGCCCAACTGATTGAAAAAGGCGCCGCTCCATCGGTGCGGGACCGAGCCTGGTTTTATCTGGCAAAAATTCGCTATCAAAGGGGTTTCATCGCTGAAGCCGCCGAAGCAAACGGGCGAATCGAGAATCATCTTCCTGAAGACATGCAGGAGGATCGTTTGCTGTTGGATGCCAATATCCGGATGGAATCGGGTGACTACGCTGGCGCAGTCCGGGTGTTGGACGCTGCGCGCGGCAAGGGTTTTGGTTTGTATGCCCAATACAACCTGGGCGTGGCCTTGGTTCGCGACGGCGAGGTCGCTGCCGGCAGCGCCCATCTAGAAGCGGTGGGGCGCCTGCCCGCGAGCCGCAATGCTGCTCGTGGGCTTGCAGATGAAGAGTTTCTCAGCTTGCGCGACAAGGCCAACGTTGCCCTCGGCTTTGCCGCCTTGCACGAGCAGCGACCCGAGGACGCACTGGCATTTTTGCAGCGCGTGCGACTGAACGGAGCGCAGTCCAACAAAGCCCTGCTCGCGTTTGGGTGGGCATCCGCCGCGCGAGGGGAGCCGCAACGGGCGCTGGTTCCGTGGACTGAATTGCTCACGCGAGACAGCAACGACGCCGCGGTCCTGGAGGCACGCATTGCAGTGCCGTATGCGCTGGCACAACTCAAGGCTTATGGCCAATCCATGGCGCGCTATACCGAGGCCATCGAGGACTTTGATCGGGAAAGAGTCGCGCTGGACCAGTCGATTGCGGCGATCCGCGATGGCAAGTTGCTCGACGGGTTGCTGGAGAACAACCCGGGGGAGGAGATGGGCTGGTTCTGGACCATTGGCCAGCTTCCGGCAATGCCTCATGCAAGTCATCTGACGCCTATCTTGGCCGAGCACCGCTTTCAGGAAGCGTTCAAAAATTATCGCGATCTTCGTTTTCTGGATCGAAACTTGCAGCAGTGGGTCGACAGTCTGCAGGTGTTCAACGACATGTTGATCAACCGTCGCACCGCCTATGCGGATCGCTTGCCAAAGGTTCTGGCGCAGGCGGGGCAGACGAATCTGGCCGAAACACGATTGCGCCGCGATCGATTGGCGGCTGAATTGGCGCAGGCCGAGCGTGTTGCGGACGGATTGGCTTTTGCGTCGCCGCGAGAGCGCGAAATGCTGACGCGTCTTGAAAACGTCCGGACCCTCCTGGAACGACTGGGGGACGATCCCGAGGCTGCCGGAGCACGGGAGCGTCGACGCCTTGCGGCTGGTGCCATGACGTGGCAACTTGCCCAGGCGTACCCTGCACGCGCATGGGATGCGAAAAAGGCCATGCGGTCAGTGAATGCGGGGCTTGATGACGCCGCTCGCCGGGAGTCCGCGCTTGTGCAGGCACAGCGGGACGAGCCGGCACGCTTCGAGCAGTTTGACCAACGCATCGCGGCACTGCAACGCAGCCTGCAAGGGCTGATTCCGCGTGTTGCGGCGCTCACGCGCGAGCAGCAAAATGTTGTACAGGATTTGGCCGTGGCGGAACTGGTTCGCCAGAAAGACCGGCTCGTCGAATACACGGTGCAGGCACGGTTCGCGGTGGCACAGCTCTACGACCGCGCAACCGCGGCACGGGACAATGGCAATGAACCGGCACGTTGAGCTCGGCCTGAGCCTGGTCTTCGCGGCCGCCTTGAGCGGCTGTGCCGGTTCGCGTCAGAAAGCGTTGAACGAAGGGCCAACACTGGCCAGTCTGGCGGGGCGGCAGGTTTCCATCGAGGTTGATGCCGGTATACCGGCCAGCGAAGAAAAGGCGATTGCTGCCTACAACGAATTTCTGAAGGCGTCACCGCGCGCGGGGCAACGTGTTCAGGCGCTGCGTCGGCTGGGCGATCTGGAAATGGACAGTGCCGAGAACCGCAGCGCGAGCTCCGGCAACGACCCTGATTACCGGGCCGCGATAGTCCGTTATCGGGAAATTCTTTCGACCTACCCCCAGGACCCGATGAATGATCGCGTTCTGTACCAGCTTGCCCGAGCCTACGAGCTGGGCGGGGATCTGGACGCGGCGATGGCAACGCTGGATCGTCTGGTGGGTGAGCATCCCGCGACGGCTCACCGCGAAGAGGCGCATTTCCGGCGAGGCGAGCTGCTGTTTTCCGCCCGCCAGTATCCGCGTGCCGAGCAGGCCTATGCGATAGTGCTCCAGGCGGGCGATCAAAGCCCCTACCGCGAGCGTGCGCTCTACATGCAAGGCTGGTCCTTGTTCAAGCAGGGGCGGCTGGAAGAGGCGTTGCACTCATTTTTTGGCGTGCTGGATGCCAGACTGGCGGGCGACCGTGTGGAGTCCCCCGACGGGAATGACTTCGGCGAACTCGACACCCTGGCCGCACTGACGCGCGCAGACCGTGAACTGGTCGAAGACACCTTCCGTGTGACCAGTCTGGCGTTGCAGAATCTCCAGGGCGCCGATTCGATTGCACCGTACATGAATTCCGATGTACGCCATGGGTATGAGTTTCGCGTGTATCAGCAACTGGGCGAGCTCTACATCAAGCAGGATCGTGTCAAGGATGCCGCGGACACTTTTGGCAGCTTTGCACGGAAATACCCGCTGCACGCCCAGGCACCGTTATTGCAGGCGAGAGTGGTGGAGATTTATGAGCGCTCAGGCTTTGCCACACTCGCGCTGGAGGCGAAAAAGGACTACGTGGCCCGATACGGGTTGGACGGCGAGTTTCGGCGTGCCAGTCCGCAAGGCTGGGCGCGTGCCCAGCCGCGAGTCAAAACGCACCTGTCAGAGCTGGCGCGCCATTACCATGCGAGCGCCCAGAAGACAAAAGCCAGAGCCGACTATCAGGAGGCAGTCCATTGGTACCGGGCTTATCTCGTGTCGTTTCCCAATGACCCCGACGCCGCACAGTCCAATTTCCTGCTAGCCGAGCTGTTGTACGAAGATGGGCGCTTTGGCGAGGCGGCGCTTGAATACGAAAGGGCGGCTTACGACTACCCGGCGCATGTGCGCAGCGCCGATGCGGGTTATGCCGCATTGCTGGCCCACGCCCGGCAGGAGAAGGGGGCCGTCGCAGATGAGAAAGCCGCACTTCAGCGGGCCAGCGTGCACAGTGCGTTGCGCTTTGCGGCGGCTTTTGGCGCTGATGCTCGCGCAGGGGGGGTCTTGACCGACGCGGCGGAAAAACTCTACGCGCTGGGGGACGGGGAACGCGCCACCGTGGTGGCCCAGCAGGTGCTGGCGCTGAACCCGCCCGCGGAGCCTTCTCACCGTCGGGTGGCGTCGACCGTGTTGGCCCACACTGCTTTTGAGCGCGGAAACTTTGCGCAGGCGGAACTGGGGTACCGGGAAGCTGTCGAACTGATGCCCGAGAAAGATCCTGGGCGTTCCGATCTGGTCGAACGTCTCGCGGCATCGGTCTACAAGCAGGGCGAACAGGCTCGCGCGAGTGGTCAGACGCGCGAAGCTGTTGCCCATTTTGAGCGAGTGGCGGTTGTGGCGCCGCAGTCCACGGTCCGCGCTGCGGCCCAATACGATGCCGCTGCGGCTCTGATCGGCTTGAAGGATTGGGACGGTGCGGCGCAGATCCTTGAAGAGTTCAGACGCGCCTATCCTCAACACCCGCTGCAGCCGCAAGTACCGGCCAAGCTGGCTGTGGTTTACCTTGAAAAGAAGCGCTGGGCACTGGCGGCGGGGGAGTTCGAGCGCATTGCCAAAAATAGCCGGAACCCGGACGAGGTCAGATCTGCGCTCTGGCAAACCGGTGAACTGCATGAAAAAGCGGCCGATTCCGGTGCTCCGCGGCAGCCCGCGGTGCGTGCGTATGAACGGTATCTGGCGCAATACCCTGCGCCGCTCGAACCTGCGCTGGAAGCCCGCATGCGCCTCGCGCGTCTGGTACGGGCCGACGGCCTACGCGCCCGCGAACTGGTGCTGCTGAACGAAATTCTGCAAGGCGACCGCGATGGCGGTGCCGCGCGCACGGACCGAACCCGGGTTCTGGGCGCTACCGCGGCGCTCGCGTTGGCCGATCCAGCGATGGAGCGCTATCGCAAGGTGGCCCTTGTCGAGCCGCTCAAACGTCAGCTCCAGCTCAAGAAAGCCCGCATGGAGGAGGCGCTTCAGGCCTATGCGGCCGCCGCGGAATACGGTGTGGCCGAAATCACCACTGCCGCCACCTATCAAACCGCCGCGCTGTATCAGGATTTCGGACGTGCGATGCTGGATTCGAAACGGCCCAGGCGGTTGTCCAGGACAGAGCTCGAACAGTACAACGTGCTGCTGGAGGAACAGGCTTTCCCCTTCGAGGAAAAGGCAATCGAACTCCACGAGGGCAACGCCCGACGCGTGAGCACGGGGGTGTATGACCAGTGGGTGCAGAGCAGTTTTTCAGCGCTCGCCAAGTTGCGGCCGGCGCGTTATGGAAAACTTGAACGGAGCGAGGCGGTGATCGATGCCATACGTTGAATCATTCGTCCGTTGGGGCGGGATTTTTATATTGGGAGCGGGGCTGTTGGCGTGCGCCAGTCGGCCCAGTTCCACGCCGACGGTCGTTCCTGCCGTTGCCGCATCGGTGGGCGAGTCCGGACCGACCGTTGCCGCAGCGACCTCCACCGCGGTGCCTGTTGCGAGCCCTACAGCGCCTCTGACGCCAGCCGCTTCGGCGTCGACGCGCCCGATAGAACCTGCTGTCCAGCGCGCGTTTGACAACGCCGTGCGCGCGCTGCGTGACGGACGCGTCGACGCAGCGCGGCGGGGATTTGAAGCATTGATTCAAACCCATCCGGAGCTGGGTGGCGCCCACGCCAATCTGGGATTGATCCACCGGCTGGCCGGGCGCCTGACTGAGGCCGTTGCCGCGTTTGAGAAAGCGCTTCTGGTGAGTCCGGCGCAGCCGGTCTATTTCAATCAACTCGGGATTACTCGCAGGATGCTTGGCCAGTTCAGCCAGGCACGCGCGGCTTATGAAAGTGCCCTGGCGCTGGACCCGAATTACGCAACGGCAATGCTCAATCTCGGGATTCTCCATGACATGTATCTTGGAGACACAAATCGCGCGCTGGAGCTGTACACGCGCTACCTTGCGCTGACGACGGGGGACGGGGGCATGGTCAGCAAATGGGTGCTGGACCTGAGGAACCGAAAGGTCGGAGGCATCGCTGCGGGTCCAAAGGAGAAATCGTGAAGTTATTTTCTTTCATCCTGATCGTGACCATCGCGATGCGCGCCCTTCCGGCCGCGGCGCAAGACCGGGCCGAAATCGATCGAACACAAATCATTGGAAACCGGGAGTTGCCCAAGGTCCTGTACATCGTCCCGTGGAAAAAGCCGTTGCCGGGAGACCTGGCGTCGCGCCCTCTGGTGAGCGTGCTGGATGAGGTGCTGGCACCGGTGGATCGAGATGTATTTCGCCGCCAGGTGCAATACGAAGTGCAAGTTCATCCAGCGGCGCCCATAGCAGCGCCAAGCCCTGCGTCGCGCTGATCCGGGCCAACTCCATCAACCTGTTTTGTTTCTTTTGTTCAAGGAGCCGTCCATGTCAATTCTCGATTTTGCCGTCAAGTTCTTCCAGGACAGCGGCGTCGCCATCTATTTCAGCATTGCGATCATGGCCGTGGGCTTGTCCATTGCCGTTGAGCGCTACGTGTTCCTCAACCGAGCCCGCAGCCAGAACCGGCAGCTTTGGGCGCAGGTTCTGCCGCTGCTGCAAGGCGGGCGGTTCAAGGAGGTGTTGGGACTGGCGTCCAAGTCCGACGCCGCGATCGGAAAGATCGTCACGCATGGCCTGGAGCGCATGCAAAGCCCCAGCCGCCGCGAAGACATCGACGCGGCCATGGAAGAAGGCATGATGGAAATTGTCCCCCGGCTCGAAAAACGCACGCATTACATTGCGACTTTTGCAAATGTGATCACGCTGGTGGGGCTGCTCGGAACCATCATCGGCCTGATCAAGGGCTTCACCGCGGTGGCAGCCGTCAATCCGGCGGAAAAGGCAGAGCTGCTGTCGGCGTCGATTTCCATCGCAATGAACAACACGGCCTTTGCGCTTTCCGTGGCGATTCCGTTCCTGCTCATTCACGCGTTCCTGCAGGCGCGCACCAGTGAAATCGTCGACGGCCTGGAGGCCGCCAAGATCAGTTTCCTCAACCTGGTGCAACGCCTGAAAGCCGATTCGGCCGGCGCCACGCGGTAAGCGGCCATGCGAACGCGACGCCTGCGCAAGCCCGTGGCCCATCTGGAGGTCACGGCCTTCATCAACGTGATTGTGGTCCTGGTGCCGTTTCTGCTGTCGACGGCGGTGTTCACACGGCTGTCCGTGCTCGACCTGAGCTTGCCGGCGCAGTCTGCCGGGGTGGAGCAGTTGAAGGTTGAAGACCTCAAGCTCGAGGTGGTGATCCGGCCCGATTCCATCGACGTGGGCGACCGCATCGGGGGGCTGATCCAGCGCATTGCAGTGGTCGACCAACACCACGATCTGGCAGCCCTGTCCAACCTGATGCAACAGGTCAAGTCAAAGTTTCCGGAAAGCACCGCGGTGACGGTGCTGGCCCAGCCGGACACGTCGTACGACCTGCTGGTCCAGGTGATGGATGCCGTGCGCGAGTTGCCACCGCCTGTCCACGCCGGCAACGCCGCGAAGGTGGAGCGGGTCAAACTGTTCCCTGACGTCTCGATCGGTGATGCACCGGTCAGTGCCAACAAGAAATGATGAGGCCCAGGCCATGACCATCAAGCTCACGCCGATCCAGAAGCGCGCTGAACGCAAGGCGCGAAACAACACGGGGTTGGACATGAACCTCGTGGCGTTGATCGACATCTTCACCATCCTGATTTTTTTCCTGATGTCGAGCACCGGCATCGAGGTCCTCACCGCCAGCAAGGCCGTCAAGCTGCCCGAATCGACCGCCGAGCAAATGCCGCGCGAAACGCTGGTGATCACCGTCAGTGGCACCGACATCCTGGTGGCGGGCCGACGGGTTGCCACCGTGGACGAGGCCATGCGAACGCAAGGCGACCTGATTACGCCGCTCAAGGCCGAACTCGACCTGCAGGCGGGGCGGCAGGTGATCCGCAAGGAAAACGAAAGCCAGAGCAAGGCCCTGACCATCATGGGCGACAAAGATATTCCCTA
Source organism: Burkholderiaceae bacterium (assembly GCA_041739435.1). Lineage (GTDB taxonomy): Bacteria > Pseudomonadota > Gammaproteobacteria > Burkholderiales > Burkholderiaceae_C > PHCI01. The sequence goes on along the minus strand of JBGSNW010000421.1, from coordinate 307 downwards.
CCGGTTGCTGCGCAAGGTGATGTACACCGCGGCGCGCGCCAACTTCAGTGATGTTTCGTTCGCCGTGACCCAGAAGGTGAAAGCGTGAGCGCGGCCGCAATTTCCTTTCGCGCCCCGGTGCTTCCGTGGGCCATTGCGCCCGCGGATGAAGCGCGGTTTCAGCGCATTCTTCGAAGGGTGTTGATTGCGAGTGCCCTGCTGTGTCTGGTGCTGCTGTGGATGCCACGACCCGCCGAAGACCGCACGGTGCCGCCGGAGTTGCCCCCGCGCCTGGCCAGGCTGGTGTTGGAGCGCGAGCCGCCCGCGC
>JBGSNW010000401.1:0-6768 GCA_041739435.1 Burkholderiaceae bacterium | reverse complement strand
GGGGAGCTTGACCACCAGCATGCCGCCCGCGCCGTTGGGCACGTCGTTGCACACCTCGTCCACGATGGCGGCCATGATGCCCGGCAGCGGCAGCGTGCACGAGCCCGGAACCAGCGGCGTGGCGCCCGGCAGCGGGGTGATCATGTGACCGCCGGTTTCGGTCTGCCAAAAGGTGTCCACGATCGGGCAGCGCTCGCCGCCCACGTGTTTGTAGTACCACATCCAGGCTTCGGGGTTGATGGGCTCGCCCACAGAACCCAGGATGCGCAGGCTGGACAGATCCGAGCTTTTCGGGTGGACCTTGTCGTCGGCCTCGGACGCCTTGATCAGCGACCGGATGGCCGTGGGCGCGGTGTAGAACACGGTGCACTTGTGGCGCTCGATCATCTGCCAGAAGCGGCCGGCGTTCGGGTAGGTGGGTACGCCTTCAAAGATGATCTGCGTGGCCCCCGCGGCCAGCGGGCCATAGGCCACGTAGGTGTGGCCGGTGATCCAGCCGATGTCGGCCGTGCACCAGAACACGTCGGCCGGTTTCAGGTCGAACGTCCAGTCCATGGTGAGCTTGGCCCACAGCAGGTAGCCGCCGGTGGAATGCTGCACGCCCTTGGGCTTGCCGGTGGAGCCCGAGGTGTAGAGGATGAACAGCGGGTGCTCGGCGCCCACCGGCACGGCCGGACAATCGGTGCCTTGCCCGGCCATGGCTTCGGCAAAGGTCTTGTCGCGCCCCGCCACCATGTTGCAGGCGGTCTGGGTGCGCTGGTAGACAAACACGTTCTTGATGGACTCGCAACCACCCATGGCGATGCCTTCGTCCACGATGGCCTTGAGCGGCAGTTCCTTGCCGCCGCGCATCTGGTAGTTGGCGGTGATCACGGCCACGGCGCCCGCGTCCTGGATGCGCTCCTGCAGGGCCTTGGCGCTGAAGCCACCGAACACCACGCTGTGGGTGGCGCCGATGCGGGCGCAGGCCTGCATGGCAATCACGCCTTCGACCGTCATGGGCATGTAGACGAGAACACGGTCGCCCTTGCGGATGCCGTGGGCCTTGAGCGCGTTGGCGAACTGGCTCACACGGGCCAGCAGCTCCTTGTAGCTGACCTTGGTGACCTCACCGCCGTCGGCCTCGAAAATGATGGCGGTCTTGTTCTCGACTGGGGTGCCCATGTGTTTGTCCAGGCAGTTGGCGCTGGCGTTGAGTTCGCCATCGTCGAACCATTTGTAGAACGGTGCGCCGGACTCGTCCAGCGTGCGGGTGAAGGGCTTGTTCCAGACCACGTTATCGCGGGCCAGTTGGGCCCAGAAGCCTTCAAAGTCTTTCTCGGCGGCGGCGCAAAGGGCGTTGTAGCCGTCCATGCCCGCGATGCGTGCGGCCTTGACGGTGGCGTCGCTGGGCGGGAAAACGCGGTTTTCGACCAATACAGACTCGATGGCACTCATGGACTTGTCTCCTCAGGGTTGATTCCGAAAGCGGGTCTTGACAGTGCTGGAATGTCGGGCCTGGCTCTTACAGGCCACTGACTGCGCCCAAGTTTACCCAGTCGCACCCCCGGAGGGGCCGGGGTTCCCCCTACAATCCACGGCGTCTTCACTCGCCAGCGCATCACCCCATCATGTCCGATTCGCAACCCAGCAAAACCTCACCGTTGCGGCCCTTGCCACGACTGATCTTCGCCAGCCGCTGGCTGCAGTTGCCGCTGTACCTGGGGCTGATCCTCGCGCAGGGCGTGTACGTGGTGCATTTCCTGGTGGAACTGCTGCACCTGATTGAAGCCGCATTTGGCAGTCAGACGGCCTTGCAGGCGTTGATCGGCAGCATCGGCTACAAAACCACCGCCCCCATCACCTCGCTGAACGAAACGGTGATCATGCTGGTGGTGCTGGCCCTGATCGACGTGGTGATGATTTCCAATCTGCTGATCATGGTGATCGTGGGCGGGTTTGAAACCTTTGTGAGCCGCATGGACCTGGAGGGTCACCGCGACCAGCCCGAATGGCTGAGCCACGTGAACGCCTCGGTGCTCAAGGTCAAGCTGGCCACGGCCATCATCGGCATCAGCTCGATCCACCTGCTCAAGACCTTCATCAACGCGGACAACTACACCGACCGGGTGCTGATTGCGCAAACCGTCATCCACATCACCTTCCTGTTGTCGGCGATGGCCATCGCCTACACCGACAAACTGATGTCGCACGGGCCTGGCGACAAGGCGCACTGAAGCTTCGCAAGTGGGGGGCATCATCACACTGCTGGTCTTCATTGCCGGGCTGGTGGCACTCGTGGCCGGCGCCGAACTGCTGGTGCGGGGCGCGTCCAAGCTGGCGCTTTCGTTCGGCCTGTCACCCCTGGTGGTGGGGCTGACCATCGTCGCCTTCGGCACCAGTGCCCCCGAGATGGCGGTGTCCGCCGGCGCCGTGCTCGGCGGCAGGACGGATCTGGCCATTGGCAACGTGGTGGGCAGCAACATTTTCAACGTGTTGTTCATCCTGGGGCTGTCGGCACTGATCACGCCCCTGGTGGTCAACCTCCAGCTGATCCGCCAGGAAGTGCCCATCATGATCGGGGCCTCGCTGCTGCTGCTGATCCTGACGCTCGACGGCAACCTGGGCTGGTTCGATGCGGCCATGTTGATGGCACTGATGCTGGCCTACACCGGCTTCCTGATCGCACAGTCCCGCAGCGAGAGCGCTCGTGCCAATGGGGAATACGCAGCCGAGGTGCGCCCCGCCTCCCCCGGCAGCTGGGACGCCAGACTGCCCGTGCAACTGGTGCTCGTCGTTGTTGGTCTGGCCCTGCTGGTCCTGGGTGCGGAATGGCTGGTCAGCGCCTCCGTCACCTTTGCCAGGTCCCTGGGCGTGAGTGACCTGATCATTGGCCTGACCATTGTGGCAGCCGGCACTTCCATGCCTGAAGTTGCGGCGTCGGTAATGGCCGCCATCAAGGGCGAGCGCGACATTGCCGTCGGCAACGTGGTGGGCAGTTGCCTGTTCAACGTTTTGGGTTGTCTGGGGCTGGCGGGCCTGCTCGCCGGCGATGTCGGCCTGGTGGTTCCGGCTGCGGTGCAGAACTTCGACATCTGGGTCATGCTGGCGGTCGCTCTGGCCTGTCTGCCGGTCTTCATGACTGGGCGCGAGATCGCGCGTTGGGAAGGCGGCGTCTTCATCCTTTACTACGCTGCCTATGTGGCCTACCTCGTTCTGGCCGCGCAGCAGCACGACGCACTGGGCGCCTACTCGGCGGCCATGTTCGGTTTCGTCCTGCCGCTCACCGTGGTCACTCTGGTGGTAGTCGTGCTGCGACGCCCACAGGCAGGCACCGGGCCATGACCTCAGACCCCGGCCCGCGCACTGACCATGTCCTTACAACTTGGCGGGCCAAATGGCTCGAGGGTTCGACTGCCTAGAATCCAAGGCTGCTTTTTCAGGACAGCCTCTCTTTGCTCCATCTCGTCATTCTTCTGCCCCTGCTGGCCGGTACGCTACTGACTGGCTGGTCCGGCAGCCGCCCCGCGGCGCAACAGCGCAGCCTGACCGCATGGCTGGCCGGCGCCGTCACCGCCGCAAGCTTCACCTTGCTGCTGGTGCAGCTGCCTGCGGTGATGGGCGGCGCGGTTCTGCAGTCGTTCATCGCATGGGTACCTGAAATCGGACTCAACCTGGGTTTGCGCCTGGACGGGCTCTCACTGATGTTTGCGCTGCTGATCACAGGCATCGGCCTGTTGATTGTCATGTACGCGCACTTCTATCTCGGCAAGGACGACCCGCCCGGCAAGTTCTACAGCACGCTGATGCTGTTCATGGCGGCGATGCTGGGCATCGTGCTGTCAGACAATCTGCTCCTGCTCGTGGTGTTCTGGGAGCTGACCAGCATCTCGTCATTCCTGCTGGTGGGTTTCTGGAAGCACCGCGCCGACGCACGCGCGGGGGCGCGCATGGCGCTGGCCATCACCGGCGGCGGCGGACTGGCGCTGCTGGGTGGGTTTGTGCTGCTGGGTCAGATCGCAGGCACCTACGAGCTGAGCCAGATGCTGGGCCAGGGCGCCCGCATCCAGGCCGATCCGCGTTATCCCGCCGCGCTGATCCTGATCCTGGTCGGCTGCTTCACCAAAAGCGCACAGTTTCCGTTCCACTTCTGGCTGCCGCAGGCCATGGCGGCGCCCACACCGGTCTCGGCCTACCTGCATTCGGCCACCATGGTCAAGGCCGGCCTGTTCCTGCTGGCGCGGCTCACGCCCGTGATCGGCGGCTCCGACCTGTTCATCGGTATCGTGACCACCACCGGCCTGGTCACCGTGACCTTCGCGGCCTTCATTGCGATCTTCAAGCACGACCTGAAAGCGCTGCTGGCCTACTCAACCATCAGCCATCTCGGGCTGGTCACGTTCCTGATCGGCCTGGGATCACCTCTGGCCGCCGTGGCGGCAATCTTTCACACCCTGAACCACGCCAGCTTCAAGGCGGCCCTGTTCATGCTCGCCGGCATCGTGGATCACGAAACCGGCACCCGCGACTTGCGCCAGTTGGGTGGGTTATGGCGGCTCATGCCCTGGACGGCCACACTGGCCATGGTGGCGGCGGCCGCGATGGCGGGTGTGCCACTGTTCAACGGCTTCATCTCCAAGGAGATGTTCCTGACCGAAGCGGTCGCCTTCGTGCAGACCGGCGGCTGGCGCTGGCTGGTGCCCGCGCTGGCCACGCTGGCCGCGCTGTGCAGCGTGGCCTACTCGGCGCGGCTGGTCCATGACGTGTTCTTCAACGGCACGCCACGTGACCTGCCCAACCCCCACCCCCACGAGCCACCAGCGGGCATGAAGGCGCCGGTGGCCCTGCTGGCAGCCGTGTGCGTGGCGGTAGGCATGATGCCTGCGCTCATTCTCGGGCCGATGGTGCTGGTCGCCTCCACCGCTATGCTGGGCTACACGCCGCCAGAGTTCCACCTTGCGATCTGGCACGGCTTCAACTTGCCGCTCTTGCTCAGCGCAGTGGCGCTGGCGGCTGGTGTGGCGCTGTATTTCACGCTGGCACGGGGCGGCCGACTGCACCGTATCGAGTCCGAACGCTGGTTTGGCGGGGCCACCGGCCTGAATCTCTTCACGCGCTCCATGGACCGGCTTTTCTTCGGCGCCGGTCGCCTCACGTACGCGCTCGAGAACGCGTCCCTGCAGCGCTACACGGCCTGGATGTTGATGGCCACGGTCGCCGCCGCAGCCGTCCCGGTGATCTCGGGTGGCGTGCTGGGCACCGGTTCCCGCGCACAGTTGCCCGTCTCCATACCGGCGCTGGTGGTGTGGCTCCTGCTGCTTGTGGCCTGTGCGCGGCTGGCGCTACACCACCATGACCGCTTCCAGTCGGTGGTCGTGGTCGGCGTGGTCGGCCTGGTGACCGCATTTGCGTTTGTCAGTTTTTCGGCCCCCGACCTTGCCCTCACGCAGTTGACTGTGGAGGTCGTCTCGACAGTGCTGCTGCTGATGGGCCTTGCGCTCCTGCCGCAACAATCGCCACGGGAATCCAGCATGCCGCGCAAGCTGCGCGATGGGCTGCTGGCCATCGGCGGCGGCTCCGGCATGGCCTGGCTGGCCTGGGTGATGCTCACGCGCGACCACGACTCGATTGCATGGTACTTCCTGAACCAGTCGGCGGTGGCTGGCGGCGGCACCAACGTCGTCAATGTGATCCTGGTGGACTTCCGGGGCTATGACACGTTTGGCGAAATCACGGTGCTGGGCATTGCGGCGATTGGCGTTCTGGCATTGATGGACGGCATGCGGACGCGCCGACCCACCGCCGACTCTCAGGGGCGACCCTGGACCTTCGCGGTGCCGCCGTTGATGCTGCGCGTCGCGGCGCGGGTGGTGCTGCCGTTGGCGCTGGTCGTCACGGTCTACATCTTCATGCGCGGCCACAACATGCCGGGCGGTGGCTTCATCGCCGGGCTGGTTACCGCGGTCGCACTGGTGCTGCAATACATGGCCATGGGGCAATCACGCACCGAAGCCATCTTGCGCGCCGGGGGAGGCGCCCGGTTCGCACGCTGGATCGCAATCGGCCTCGGCATTGCCGGGCTGACCGGCGTGGGAGCCTTCGTGCTCGGTCAACCGTTTCTCACCAGTGCCCACGGTCATCCTGTGCTACCGCTCCTTGGCGAGCTGCCACTGGCCACTGCGGCGCTGTTCGACCTGGGTGTGTACATCACCGTCGTGGGCGCCACGCTGCTCACGTTGTCCACGCTGGGCGCGGTAACCCGAGAAGTCGGCGCAACGCCGCGTCAGGACGGGAGCCCCGGATGAGCCTGGAATTTCTTGTCGCCACGGGCATTGGCACCGTGACGGCCACCGGCATCTACCTCGTGTTGCGCGGACGTACCTGGCCCGTGGTTCTGGGCCTGTCGCTGCTGGGTTACGCGGTCAATGTGTTCATCTTCGCGATGGGTCGCCTGTGGCAGGACGCAGTGCCCGTCCTCTCGGCCACAGGGCGTGTGGCCGATCCGCTGCCGCAGGCGCTGGTGCTCACCGCGATCGTGATCGGGTTTGCCACCACCGGTTTTGTGATCGAACTTGCATTGCGCGCGCGCCATGAGACGGGCAGTGACCATGTGGACGGCCACGAGCCCGGCCATACCCCGCCAAACCCCAGAGACAAGGCCTCATGAACTTCCCCGACCTGCTGGACGCCCTGTTCGCGCGGCATCTGCCGGTTCTGCCCGTGCTGCTGCCGCTGTTCACGGCCGTGGCGCTGCTGCTGTCAGGCGACGGCGGCGGCCAGGCCAGTCAC
>JBGSNW010000382.1:0-5439 GCA_041739435.1 Burkholderiaceae bacterium | reverse complement strand
AGGGGTTGCCGACGCAGCCTTGGCCGCCGCCACCGCACCCACTGCACCTGTCGGCGCAGCGACTGCCGCGGCGCCGGGCTTGCGCCCGATGGGTGAAAACAGCTCGCGGATCAGCGCCAGCTTGGGCTGCACGCCGGTGTTGTTGCCGTCGAGTTGCAAGGCCTTGCTGTAAGCCTGGCTGGCCAGCTTCGCATAGACGTCGCCCAGGTTCTCATGGGCCGTGGCGTAGCTGGGGTTGGTCCGTATCGCCATCTCCAGTGCCGCACGGGCCTTGTCGAACTGGCTTTGCCCGGCGTACAGCACAGCCAGGTTGTTGTAGGGCTCGGGCAGCTCGGGATAGTCCTCGGTGAGCTTGTTGAAAGTGGCGATGGCATCGGCTGGCTTGCCCGATTCGGTCTGGATCACCCCTTTGAGAAAACGCATTTGTGCGTCGCGCGGCTTGGCCGCCAGGTGCTGATCGGCCTTCGCCAACGCCTCCGACAGCTTGCCTGAACGCAGCAGCGCGCTGACGTCGGTGTATTCGTCGGCATGGGCGGTGGCGGCCAATGCCATGGCGGCGGTGAGGCACAACAGGCGGGCCGCACGTGAAAGGGAGGTCAGGCGATAACGGGCGTTCAACATTCAGGCCTCTTTGGGGATGCGCAAAAGGGGAGCCCCCGGCGCGGAGCGATATACTGGCCGATTGTAGCGGAGGGGGTCGGGTTCTCCCCACGTTGCCGTCTCGCCCGGAGGCAGAACAATCACGGCTGCAACCCTGCCGGATTTCTGGCGCGGCGGGGCCGAAACCCCCCAAAAAAACCACTTCCCCCGCATCCTGTCACCGACATTTCATGAGCTTTCGCATTTACAACACGCTGTCGCGTGGGCTGGAGGAGTTTTCCCCGATTGAGCCGGGCCATGTCCGCATGTACGTGTGTGGCATCACGGTCTACGACCTGTGCCATGTGGGCCACGCCCGCTCGATGATTGCGTCCGACATCCTCCAGCGCTGGCTCAAGACCAGCGGCTACCGCGTTACCTTTGTGCGCAACATCACCGACATTGACGACAAGATCATCCGGCGCGCGACCGAAAACGGCGAAACCATCCGGGCGCTGACCGACCGCATGATCGCGGCCATGTACGAAGACACCGACGCGCTGGGCATCGAGCGCCCCACACACGACCCGCGCGCCACTGACTACGTGCCTCAAATGCTGTCGATCATCGGCCTGCTGGAGAAAAAGGGGCTGGCGTATCGCTGCAACGACGGCGACGTGAATTACGCCGTGCGCAAGTTCCCCGGCTATGGCAAGCTCAGCGGCAAGTCGCTCGACGAGCTGCGCGCGGGCGAGCGCGTGGCCGTGGCCGACGGCAAGCAGGACCCGCTCGATTCCGTGCTCTGGAAAGCCGCCAAACCCGAAGAACCGGCCGAGGTCAAGTGGCCCAGCGTCTGGGGGCCGGGGCGACCCGGCTGGCACATTGAATGTTCGGCCATGAGCTGCGCGCTGCTGGGCGAGTCGTTCGACATCCATGGCGGTGGCGCCGATTTGCAGTTTCCGCACCATGAGAACGAAATTGCCCAGAACGAGGGCGCGTTCGGCAAGCCCATGGCCCGCTACTGGGTTCACAACGGCTTTGTGAACATCGACAACGAGAAGATGTCCAAAAGCCTGGGCAATTTCTTCACCATCCGCGACGTTCTCAAGAAGTACGACGCCGAGACCCTGCGCTACTTCATTGTCCGCACCCATTACCGCAGCCCCCTCAACTACAGCAACGTTCACTTGGACGATGCTCGTGGCGCGCTCAAGCGCCTGTACACCGCGCTTGATCTGGTGCCGCCCGCCGCGGTGGCCATCGACTGGGTCCAGCCCATGGCGGCGCGCTTCAAGGCGGCCATGGATGAAGACCTGGGCACGCCCGAAGCCGTGGCGGTGCTGTTTGAGCTGGCTAGCGAGGTCAACCGCAGCGGCTCGTCGGAAGTGTCGGGGCTGCTCAAGGCGCTGGGGGCATGCCTGGGGTTGTTGCAGGGCGATCCCAGGGCGTTCCTCAAAGCCGGTGCGAGCCTGGACGAAGGCGCCATCGAGGGGTTGATCGCCCAGCGCGCCACCGCCAAGGCGGCCAGGAATTTTGCCGAAGCCGATCGCATCCGCAATGCGCTGCAGGCCCAGGGCATCGTGCTCAAGGATTCAGCCGCGGGTACCACCTGGGAGGCGGCACCATGATGCCGTTGGTGGAATCTTTAAGCAAAATTGATCGTCAGCCCCCGTCAAATGGACCATGTCTGCTACTAAAAATATAACAATCGAGACGGCAATGCCCGACTACTGGGACGACGCCTGTCGACACCTGACGCGGCGCGACCGCGTCATGAAGCGGCTCATTCCGCAGTTTGGCGACAACCGGCTGGCTTCGCGGGGCGACGCCTTCACCACGCTGGCGCGCAGCATTGTTGGCCAGCAGATCTCGGTCAAGGCCGCCCAGACGGTCTGGGACCGGTTTGCCTTGCTGCCCCGGAAGATGACCCCGGCCAACGTGCTGCGGCTCAAGGTGGACGACATGCGTGCCGCCGGTCTGTCGGCCCGCAAGATCGAATATCTGGTCGATCTGGCGCTGCACTTTGACAGCCAGTCGATCAGCGCCGGCAACTGGCATGCCATGGACGACGATGCGATCATCGCCGAACTGGTCGGTATCCGTGGCATTGGCCGCTGGACGGCCGAGATGTTCCTGATCTTCCACCTGATGCGACCCAACGTGTTGCCGCTGGACGACGTGGGCCTGATCAACGGCATCAGCAAGAACTATTTTTCGGGCGATCCGGTCAGCCGCAGCGACGCTCGCGAGGTGGCGGTGGCCTGGGCGCCGTTTTGCAGTGTGGCGACTTGGTATATTTGGCGCTCGCTGGATCCGCTGCCAGTCGCGTACTGAACAAACGCGTGGTGGCCGAACGGCACGTTGCCCGAACGGGCAAGACAGAACCAGGAGAATGACGTTGGCAAAACGAACCTTCCTCGATTTTGAGCAACCCATTTCGGAACTCGAAACCAAGATCGAAGAGCTGCGATACGTCCAGACCGAATCGGCCGTGGACATTTCCGAAGAGATTGATCAGCTTGGCAAGAAGAGCCTGCAGCTCACCAGGGACATCTATTCCGATCTGACGCCCTGGCAGATCACCAAGATTGCGCGCCATCCGGAGCGCCCCTACACACTGGACTACGTCAACGAAATCTTCACCGATTTTCAGGAGCTGCACGGTGACCGGCATTTTTCAGACGACCTGTCCATCGTGGGCGGCCTGGCCCGTTTCAACGGCACGCCGTGCATGGTGCTTGGACATCAGAAGGGCCGCGACACCAAAGAGCGCAGCCTGCGCAACTTCGGCATGACCAAGCCCGAGGGCTACCGCAAGGCCCTGCGCCTCATGAAAACCGCCGAAAAATTCAAGCTGCCGGTGTTCACCTTCGTGGACACCCCCGGCGCTTATCCCGGTATCGACGCCGAAGAGCGGGGTCAGTCCGAAGCGATTGGCCGCAACATCTACGAGATGGCCCAGCTTGAGGTGCCGATCATCACCACCATCATCGGCGAAGGCGGCTCCGGCGGCGCGCTGGCCATCAGCGTGGGCGACCAGCTGGTGATGCTGCAGTATTCCATTTACTCGGTGATCAGCCCCGAAGGCTGCGCGTCGATCCTCTGGAAAAGCGCCGACAAGGCCCAGGACGCGGCCGACGCGCTGGGCATCACGGCGCACCGGCTCAAGGCGCTGGGCCTGATCGACAAGATCGTCAATGAACCGGTGGGCGGTGCCCACCGCGACCACAAGCAGATGGCGGCATTTCTCAAACGCGCCCTGAACGACGCCTACCGCCAGGTGGGAGACCTCAAGGTCAAGGAATTGCTTGAGCGGCGCTACGAGCGGCTGCAAAGCTACGGCCGCTGGAACGACACCAAGGCCGACGCCCGGTAGCCCCCGCGTTGACGGAATTCGCGCCCCATGCACGCGGTGCGGCGGCCGTGACCCCGACCCCAGACAGGAGAACTCACCATGCGCGTGGCACTCATCGGCCAGCAGGATTTCGGCAAAGCGGTTCTGGAGGCATTTCTGGCGCGCGGCGACCAGGTCGTCGGCGTGTTTTGCGCGCCCGAGAAGCCCGACGCCAGGCCTGATCCTTTCAAGCTGGACGCGCAGGAAAAAGGCCTGCCGTTGTTCCAGTTTGATTCACTGCGCAGCGCCGAGGCGCAAAACGCCATGCGTGCACTCGATGCCGACCTGGGCGTGATGGCCTTCGTGCTGCAGTTGGTGCCACAGGAGCTGGTGCACATTCCCAAGCACGGCACCATCCAGTTCCATCCCTCGCTGCTGCCGCGCTACCGGGGGCCCAGCGCCATCAACTGGCCGATCATCCGCAACGACACCGAGACCGGTCTCACGATCTTCCGGCCCACCGACGGGCTGGACGAAGGCCCGGTCATCCTGCAAAAGCGCACGCCCATCGGGCCGGACGACACCCTGGGCGATGTCTATTTCGAACGGCTTTTCCCGCTGGGCGTCCAGGCCCTGCTGGAGGCGGCTGATCTGGTGGTGGGCGGCCTGCACCTGGAGCACGAACAGGATGAAGCGCTGGCCACCTACGAAGGCTGGTGCCGCGCCGATGCCTCGCGCATCAACTGGCACAGCCACGTGGACATGGTCTACAACCTGATCCGCGGCTGCAACCCGGCGCCGGGCGCGTGGACCACCTTCGAAGGGCAAAAGATCCAGATTTTCGACGCCCGTAAAAGCATCTTCCGCCGCTTCAAGGACGTCGAAGGCCATGTGGCCGAGGTCACCGCGGTGAGCGACACCAGTTTCACCGTCTCGGCCCAGGGGGGCCACGTCGAAGTGTTCAAGGCCAAGGGCGAGGGCGGCAAAAAAGACTCGGGTGGCGCCGTGGCGCGCGCGCTGGGTCTGCGCCCCGGCAGCAGGCTGGGTATCTGACGAATCCGCGAAGGCGCCGGGGTCATCCACCTGCGCTACAACGCCTGCCATGAGCCAGTCCTTCGATGCCGCCATGGAGGCCTTTGCGCCAGGGCTGCCGCTCGCCGTGGCGTTCAGCGGGGGCGCGGACTCCACCGCGCTGCTGGTCGCCTGCGCCCACAAATGGCCGGGACAGGTTCGCGCCATCCACGTCCATCACGGTCTGCAACCCGCGGCCGACGCCTTTGCGCGGCATTGCACCACCCTGTGCGCCACCTTGGGCGTGCCCCTGGTGGTGCGGCAGGTCGATGCGCGGCATGCCGCCGGTCAAAGTCCCGAAGAGGCTGCCCGCACTGCACGTTTAGAGGCTTTTGAGGCTGTAGCCCTCGCCGAATGGTCTGATGTTGCTATTAAAAACGTAGCCGTCGCACAACACGCCGACGACCAGGTCGAAACCATCCTGCTCGCGCTCTCGCGCGGCGCGGGCCTGCCGG
>JBGSNW010000305.1:0-2450 GCA_041739435.1 Burkholderiaceae bacterium | reverse complement strand
GCCATGGGCTGCTCGGAAGGCAGTGTCAAAACGCACTGTTCGCGCGCAGTTCAGGCCCTCGCCAGAGCGCTGAAGGCCAAAGGGATCGAACCATGACAAATTCACGACAACATCAAGCCCAGGTGCAGCTGGACCGCTACGGCCTGAAGCTGACCGCACGCCTGAGCGAAGGCACCAACTCCCTGCCCCACGACATCACCGAACGGCTGCGCGTGGCGCGGATGCAGGCTTTGGCGCAACACAAGCTCGCTCAAGTCCGTACGGCCCCGTTGATGCAAGGCGGTGGCGCAGCCGCGCTAGGCTTTGGTGACGAGGGCCGAGGCTTCTGGAGCCGACTTGGCACGGCCATTCCGCTGGCGGCCCTTGTTGCGGGCCTAATTGTCATCAACGTCACGCAAAACGACATTCTCACCAACGAACTTGCCGAGGTCGACACCGCATTGCTGATCGACGATCTCCCGCCTGCCGCCTACGCCGACCCCGGTTTTGTCCAGTTCCTCAAGACCAACCGCAGTCTTCCGCAGTAGGTCGCGTCGTGTACATGCATGTTGCAGATACCCCCAGGGGTTGCGCAGGTCGACTGCCAACCCTTGTGCTGTTGCTGGCAGCCTGCTGCGCGCTCCACGCCCAGACTCCTCCCGCCGTTGCCGCCGTCAAACCCGTGCCGGGCGCCTCGGTTCGGGCGCCCGCACCCGGCAACACCGTGACCGATTGGCGCGAGCTCACACCCCCCCAGCAGCAGGCGCTGCGCCCCCTGGCCGCCAACTGGGGCACCCTGAGCGAGCCCCACAAGCAAAAATGGATCGCGTTGTCCCAGAACTTCTCGAGCATGCCGCCTCCCGAACAAGCACGGCTGCACAGCCGCATGGCCGATTGGGCCGCTTTGAGCCCGGCGCAGCGCAGCCGGGCCCGGTTGAACTTTGCCAAAGCCAAGACAATTTCACCGGAAGAACGCAAAGCACAATGGCAGGCGTACCAGGCTCTGAGCCCGGAGGAACGCCGCAAGCTTGCCTCGGGTGCCAATGCCAGGCCGGTGGGTGCGGCCACGGCCGTGCAACCTGTACCACCCCAGAAGCTCGCACCCATCCCTCGAAGCAAGCCCGAGAAGTCCGGCGGAATCCCCGATCGCAAGCGACAGCCCACCATTCCACCTGTTGGCAACCGGGTGGACAAAAACACCCTGCTACCGCAGCAGCCGTCGTCCCTGGGCTATTAGACTCGTCGGCATGCTGTCGAACGAAGTTTCCCGCCCAGGCGGCGAGCCTGCTCCCGCCCGCCCCGATCTTCAGGCGCCTGCGCTGGGTCGCCGCATGGCCTGCTGGCTGTACGAGGGCATCCTGATGTTCGGCGTGGTGTTCATCGCAGGCTATCTGTTTGGCACACTGAGCCAGACGCGCCACGCGCTGGACAACCGGCATGCACTGCAAGCCTTTCTGTTCGTGGTGAGCGGCATTTATTTTGTCTGGTTCTGGGTCAAAGGTCAGACCCTGGCCATGAAAACCTGGAACATCCGCATGGTCGATACCACCGGTCAGCCGCTCTCCCAGGCTCGCGCGCTGGGCCGTTATGCCGCCAGTTGGTTGTGGTTCCTGCCCCCCCTGGTGGCCATGGCACCCTTCAGCCTGCCGCCCGGCGAGGCCGCGGTCATCGTGATCGGCTGGGTGCTGGTCTGGGCCATCCTGAGCCGCTTTCATCCACAACAACAGTTCTGGCACGACGCCCTGGCGGGCACGCGGCTGGTGAATTCCGCACCCCTGAGCCGCCGAACCTGACACCGTACCTTGCCCACCGGCACATCTTCCTTCTTCCTGATTCAAAATAGCGCCATGCAACCGACCGCCCCGAAGACCATGCCCCTCGATGAAGTCAACCCTCAAAAAACACGCGCCGGGCTTGATCGCATCCTGCACGCAGGCAGCTATTCCCTGGCCGGCCTGCGCGAAGGCTGGGCCGAGGCCTCGTTCCGGTTTGAAGCGCAAATTGCCCTGGTGATGCTGCCCCTGGCCTTCTGGCTGGGCCAGACCTGGATCGAGGTTGCGCTGCTGGCGGGCTCGGTGCTCATCGTGTTGATGATCGAACTGCTCAACACCGCCATCGAGACCGCCATCGACCGCATCGGCCCCGAGTGGCACGACCTGTCCCGCCGCGCCAAGGATCTGGGCAGCGCCGCCGTCATGCTGGGGCTGATCCTGTGCGCGAGCATCTGGACCGCGGCACTGGTTCAGAGGTTCTGGCCGTGAAGCCGCCCGACACCAGCGCACTGGAACCGGCGCAAGGTGTCGAACCGGCATTTTCGATCTGCGTCTACTGTGGTTCACGCAACGGCGGCAACCCGGCCTTCGCCCAGGCCGCCGACGCGGTGGGCCGCTGGATTGGCGAACACAACGGCCAACTGGTTTACGGCGGCGGGCGCAACGGCCTGATGGGCCGGGTGGCCGACGCCACGCTGG
>JBGSNW010000297.1:0-3282 GCA_041739435.1 Burkholderiaceae bacterium | reverse complement strand
GCTGGCGATGGTGCGCACGCGATCGCGCAAGGTCCGCATGGCCGCGGATTCGCCCACGAGTTGGTCGAGCCCGGCGTTGTTGGCCTCGCGCTGCTGGTAGTAGGCCAGGGCCTTGCGGTTGCCGGTTTCCAGCAGGGCGCGGTCGACCACGGCCTGCAGGCTGCTCAGCGGCACGGGCTTGGTGAGCAGATCGAAGCTGCCGGCCTTCATGGCGTCCACCGCCACGGGCACGCTGGCGTGGCCCGACACCATGATGGGCCGTATCTGTGCGTCAATGTCGCGCAGCGCGCGGATCACGTCCAGCCCGTCCATGCCGGGCAACTGGTAGTCCACGATGGCCACCTCGGGCAACAGGCGGCGGGCGGCGTCCAACCCGGACTCGCCGTCGTGGGCAATTTCCACGGCATGGCCCTGCAATTCAAAAAAACGCGCGATGTTGCGGGCGAGCGCGGCTTCGTCTTCGATCACGAGGAGGTTGGCCATGTCAGGTCGCTTGCGTGGGGTCGGTCGGGGCCGCGATGTCGGGGCGGACCGCGGGGGCGGCGCGTGGCAGCAGAATGACAGCCCGCGTGCCTTGCGGCTGGGCCGGCGTGAGGGTGAGCGAACCGTGCCACTGCTCCATCATGCGTTTGACCAGCGCCAGCCCAAGGCCCAGCCCGCCGCTTTTGGTGCTGAAGAACGGCCGGAACAACCTCTGACGCGCCTCGGAGGAAAGGCCTGCGCCAGTGTCGGCAAAACACACGCCGGCCCGATTTTCATCGTGAACCCAGGTGACTTGCAGCATGCCGCCCTGGGGCATGGCGTCCATGGCGTTGGCCAGAATGCTGATGAAGATCTGGCGCAGCATGGCCGGGTGCGCCACCACCGTGCCCGCGTTGTCGGGCTGAAGCGTCCAGTCGACGTGGCGGCGTGTCATTTCGCCGCTCATTTCAACAAGGCAGGCCTGGACCAGTTCGCGCAGCGCCACCGGTTCGGGCGTGAGGCTGGACGACTGCGCGACGTGGACCAGTTCCGTGATCCAGCGGTTGGCGCGGTCCACCGCGTGGATGATGTCCTGGCGATATTCGGCGTGGTGGTCAGCGCCCGGGGGGGTGTGTTCCATGAGCTCGGCCGACGAGCGGATGGAGGCCAGCGGATTGCGCAGGTTGTGCGCCACGGCGCTGGCCAGTTCCACGGCCGAGGCCAGCGTCTGCGCTTCGTCCAGGCGGGCCTGCTGGGCGCGCAGCAGGCGGTCGGCGCGGGCCACGATCCAGTACAGCGTTGCAAAAAGTCCCATGGCCGACAACAGGCAGGCCAGCCAGAGTTGCAGCACGCCCTGGCGGATGTCCGCGTCCAGCGCGGGCGGCGTTTTGTAGAACTCCAGCACGCCGATCACGCGGTCGGTTCCCGGTGCATGGATCGGAACATAGGTTTCCACGAACAGGGTTCCCGGCGGCCCCAGGCCGTCGTGCTCGAGCTTGTCCTGGCCCGGCGCCGTGGTGCGGCCACTTTTCACCGCCAGCTCACCCTGGAGGGCGCGGTCGCGCTCGTCATTTTCAGCATCCCGCACACCCACGCGGTCGGCTTCGGTGGACCAGAGGATGGTGCCGTCGGCCGCGTAGGCATGGACGCGCACCGGTTCGCGCATCTCGGCCAGCAGCGCCATCGAACGCAGGAAACGTTCGCGCAGCGCGGGATCGTGCGGGTTTTGCAGGAATCCGGCCGAGGTGTCGGTGATCAGCAGCTTCTGGATGAACTCCGTGGACACCTCACCCTCGCGGTGGGTCATGCGCACGTGCAGGATGTGCGACAGCAGCCAGCCCAGCGAAATGGCAATGGCCGTGATCACCACCAGGCTGGCCAGCGCAAAGCGCCGCCGCAGATTCAGCGGCGGGGGGGATGCGTGAGGCGTCTTCATGTCCAGGGCCATGGTGTGTGAGCGGGCCTCCCGACGACCCGTGGCGAAGAGCGTGCATTGTGGGTGATTTCACCCAGTTGATCCAGTTTGTGTCCCGGGTCGGCAATCAGAAAATCCTGATTCAATAGCAAACTATTGCCATTTGACGGGGGCTAAGGCCTTATTTTGCGCAAAAACTGTCGAAACCGGAGGGTTCGGCGGATCAGGTGCCGGATGCCGCGGTGTTGGAAGCTTTTACTTTTAGAATGCCCCGGAGTTTCCAGTGAGACACGGCATGCCTGTTACCCCTTTCACCCCCGCCGGGCCGCGTGCGGCCAACATTCGCGAAGCCGTGGGGCGGCGTGAAATGCAAGTCGGCTTCCTCGTCCCGGAGCCTGTCGAAGCCCTCCGGCAGGCCCAAGGCGAACGGGCTGTGTGAAGGGGCTCGACGCATGACCCCGACGGTTTCATCCGCGGCGCCCCCGCCAGTTGGCCCGAATTCCAAGGCGGCCCTGCCCCTGGCCGGCCTGCGCGTGGTGGAGTTCACCCACATGGTCATGGGCCCCACCTGTGGCATGGTGCTGGCCGACATGGGCGCCGAAGTCATCAAGGTCGAGCCCGTCGAGGGCGACCGCACACGCCACCTGCTGGGCGCCGGGGCGGGCTTCTTCCCGATGTTCAACCGCAACAAGAAGAGCATCGCCATCGACCTGCACGCGCCCGAGGGCGCCGCCGTGGCGCGCAGGCTGTGCGCCACGGCCGACATCGTGGCCGAGAACTTCAAGCCCGGCACCCTGGGCAAGTACGGCCTGGACCACGCCAGCCTGTCGCAAGCCAATCCCCGGCTGATCTACGTGAGCCACAAGGGCTTTCTGCCCGGCCCCTACGAAAACCGCGTGGCGCTGGACGAGGTGGTGCAGATGATGGGCGGCCTGGCCTACATGACCGGCCGCCCCGGCGACCCGCTGCGCGCGGGCACCAGCGTCAACGACATCATTGGCGGCATGTTCGGCGCCATCGGCGCCCTGGGCGCGCTGATCCAGCGTGGCATCACCGGCAAGGGCCAGGAGGTGCAGAGCGCACTGTTCGAAAACAACGTGTTCCTGGTGGGCCAGCACATGCTGCAGTACGCCATCACCGGCCAGCCCGCCGCGCCCATGCCCGACCGCATTTCGGCCTGGGCGGTGTACGACGTGTTCACCGTGAAGGACGGCGAGCAGATCTTCCTGGCGGCCGTGAGCGATACACAATGGGCCACCTTCTGCGACGCGCTGGGTTATGCCGACCTGAAAGCCGATGCGCGCTACGCCACCAACAACGACCGCGTTCGGCTGCGCCCCGAACTCATGCCGGTGCTGCGCGAACGCCTGGCCCTGCGCAGCGCCGCCGAGCTGGCCGCGCTGTTC
>JBGSNW010000196.1:0-4594 GCA_041739435.1 Burkholderiaceae bacterium | reverse complement strand
AAGTCTTTGCTGGCGAAAAATCCACCAAGGTCTATGGCCCTGACGTCTGGTTGCCTGAAGAAACCTTGCACGCCGTGCGTGACTATGTGGTTTCGATCAAAGGCCCGTTGACCACGCCGGTGGGTGGTGGCATCCGCAGCTTGAACGTGGCACTGCGTCAAGAACTTGACCTGTACGTCTGCTTGCGCCCGATCCAATACTTCAAAGGCGTGCCCAGCCCGGTGAAGGAACCCGAGAAGACGCATATGGTGATCTTCCGCGAGAACTCGGAAGACATCTACGCCGGCATCGAATTCGAGGCCGAGAGCGACAAGGCCAAGAAGCTGATCAAGTTCCTGCAGGACGAACTGGGCGTGAAGAAGATCCGCTTCCCCGAGACCTCGGGCATCTGCATCAAGCCGGTCAGCCGCGAAGGAACCGAGCGCCTGGTGCGCAAGGCCATCCAGTACGCGATCGACAACGACAAGCCCAGCGTGACCATCGTGCACAAGGGCAACATCATGAAGTTCACCGAAGGTGGTTTCCGTGACTGGTCGTACGCCCTGGCGCAGAAGGAATTCGGCGCCGAACTGATCGACGGCGGCCCGTGGTGCAAGTTCAAGAACCCCAAGACCGGCAAGGACATCGTCATCAAGGACGTGATCGCCGACGCCTTCCTGCAGCAGATCCTGTTGCGGCCGGCCGAATACTCGGTGGTGGCCACGCTGAACCTCAACGGTGACTACATCTCCGATGCGCTGGCAGCCCAGGTGGGTGGCATCGGCATTGCGCCGGGGGCCAACATGTCCGACTCGGTGGCCTGTTTTGAGGCCACACACGGCACAGCGCCCAAATATGCGGGCAAGGACTATGTAAACCCGGGTTCGGAAATCCTGTCGGCCGAAATGATGCTGCGCCACATGGGCTGGGTCGAAGCCGCCGACCTGATCATCAGTTCCATGGAAAAGTCCATCCTGAGCAAAAAAGTCACCTACGACTTTGCCCGCCTGATGGATGGCGCGACCCAGGTCAGCTGCTCGGGTTTTGGCCAGGTCATGATCGACCACATGTAAACCGCTGCCGGCACGTCGGGGCCTTCGCCGACCGTGCCAACTGAAAAAGCCGCCCGGGGTGCCCGCTGGCGGCTTTTTTGTTGCGTGTGCCTGACGGATTTCCGGGCATGTTGACGGGTGGAGGCGGCGCCCTTTGCGGCTCGATAGAATGGATCATGGCTTCCGATATTCCGTCCAAACCCGCCGCCCCCAAACTGCCGTCCCGCGACGTCGGGGACTCGGTGGTTCTGGAGCGGCGTACGCAGCGCACCAAGCCGCCACAGATGTACCAGGTCGTGATGTTGAACGACGACTACACGCCCATGGAATTCGTGGTGGCGGTCATCCAGGAGTTTTTCGGCAAGGACCGCGAGACCGCGACCCAGATCATGCTCAAGATTCACCTGGACGGTAAGGGGATATGTGGGGTGTATTCCCGGGATGTTGCGGCCACCAAGGTCGATCAGGTGATGGAAGCGGCAAAAAAGGCCGGTCATCCGCTCCAATGTGTGAGCGAGCCTGTTGAATAATCCTCCAAACGACCGAAATACAGTCATCATCACGGACAAGCAAGGCAAAGGAAATCACATGATTGCCCAGGAACTGGAAGTCAGCTTGCACATGGCCTTTGTCGAGGCCCGGCAACAGCGACACGAATTCATCACGGTGGAGCACCTCCTGCTTGCCTTGCTGGACAACCCGAGCGCCGCCGAGGTGCTGCGCGCATGCTCGGCCAATATTGACGATCTGCGCAAGTCGCTCAACCATTTCATCAAGGACAACACGCCCCAGGTGGCGGGTCTGGACGACGTGGACACGCAGCCCACGCTGGGTTTTCAGCGCGTGATCCAGCGCGCCATCATGCATGTGCAGTCCACCGGCAACGGCAAAAAGGAAGTCACGGGCGCCAATGTGCTCGTGGCCATCTTTGGCGAAAAGGATTCGCATGCCGTTTACTACCTGCACCAGCAGGGGGTCACCCGGCTTGATGTGGTGAACTTCATCGCCCACGGCATCAAGAAGACCGACCCACCCGAGCCCGCCAAGAGCAACGAAGCCGCTCCCGGCGAGGGCGAGGAGGGCGGCGAAAAGAACGAAAAAGCCTCTCCGCTGGAGCAGTTCACCCAGAACCTCAACCAGCTGGCCAAGGACGGCAAGATCGATCCGCTGATCGGCCGCGAATACGAGGTCGAGCGCGTGATCCAGATTCTTTGCCGCCGCCGCAAGAACAACCCGCTGCTGGTCGGAGAGGCCGGCGTGGGCAAGACCGCCATCGCCGAGGGTCTGGCCTGGCGCATCACACAAAAGGACGTGCCCGAAATCCTGGCCGAAGCCAACGTGTACTCGCTCGACATGGGGGCGTTGCTGGCCGGCACCAAATACCGCGGCGATTTCGAACAGCGCCTGAAAGGCGTGCTCAAGTCGCTCAAGGACAAACCCAACGCCATCCTGTTCATCGACGAAATCCACACCCTGATCGGCGCCGGTGCCGCGTCCGGTGGCACGCTGGACGCGTCCAACCTGCTCAAGCCGGCGCTCTCCAGCGGCCAGCTCAAGTGCATCGGTGCAACCACGTTCACCGAATACCGCGGCATCTTCGAAAAAGACGCGGCCCTGTCGCGCCGCTTCCAGAAGGTTGATGTGGTCGAACCAACCGTGCAGGAAACCATCGACATCCTCAAGGGGCTGAAGTCCCGCTTCGAGGAGCACCACAGCGTCAAGTACGCCGCGGCGGCCCTGCAGGCCGCGGCCGAACTCAGCGCCAAATACATCAACGACCGCCACCTGCCCGACAAGGCCATCGACGTGATCGACGAGGCCGGTGCCGCCCAGCGCATCCTCACGCCGTCCAAGCGCAAGAAGACCATCGGCAAGGCCGAGGTCGAGGAAATCGTGGCCAAGATCGCGCGTATTCCCCCCGCCAATGTGTCCAACGACGATCGCGGCAAGCTGCAGACCATCGAGCGCGACCTCAAAAGCGTCGTGTTCGGGCAGGACAAGGCGCTGGAAGTCCTGGCGTCCGCTGTCAAGATGGCGCGTTCAGGCCTGGGCCGCGTCGACAAGCCCATTGGCTCGTTCCTGTTCAGCGGCCCCACCGGCGTGGGCAAGACCGAAGCGGCCAAGCAGCTGGCCTACATCATGGGCATCGAGCTCATGCGTTTTGACATGTCCGAGTACATGGAACGCCACGCCGTGAGTCGCCTCATCGGCGCGCCGCCGGGCTACGTGGGCTTTGACCAGGGCGGCCTGCTGACCGAGGCCGTCACCAAGAAGCCGCATGCCGTGCTGCTGCTCGACGAGATCGAAAAGGCGCACCCGGACATCTTCAACGTGCTGCTGCAGGTCATGGACCACGGCACGCTGACCGACAACAACGGGCGCAAGGCCGACTTCCGCAACATCATCATCATCATGACGACGAACGCGGGCGCCGAAACCATGAACAAGGCGACCATCGGCTTCACCAACCCGCGCGAGGCGGGCGACGAGCTGGCCGACATCAAGCGCCTGTTCACGCCCGAGTTCCGCAACCGGCTGGACGCCACGGTGAGCTTCAAGGCGCTGGACGAAACCGTCATCCTGCGCGTGGTCGACAAGTTCCTGCTGCAGCTCGAGCAGCAGCTGGCCGAGAAGAAGGTCGAAGTCACCTTCACCGACACACTGCGCAAGTACCTGGCCAAGAAGGGCTTCGATCCGCTCATGGGCGCACGGCCGATGCAGCGCCTGATCCAGGACACGATTCGCCGCGCGCTGGCCGACGAGTTGCTGTTTGGCAAGCTCGTGGACGGTGGCCGCCTCACGGTGGACATGAAAGTCACCACTGACGACAAGGGCATCGAGACCGGCGAGGTCGTGCTCGACATCCAGCCCTTGCCCAAAAAAGAAGGCAAGGCCCGGCCCGAAGCCGAAGAAGCCGCCGCAAGCTGATTCCCCGCACCGGCCGCGCCAGCGCGCGGCCGGTGCTCCCCTGAAAGGTTGGTAGCATCAAGCGGCCAACCTTTTTTGTTGGCTGCTTGCATCCACCATGACCGCACACACCTTTTTCTGGCACGACTACGAAACCTTCGGCGCCAATGTGCGGCGCGACCGCCCCGCGCAGTTTGCCGGCATCCGCACCGACGCCGAACTCCACGAGATCGGCGAGCCGCTCATGCTGTATTGCCAGCCCGCACCCGACTTTCTGCCCAGCCCCGAGGCCTGCCTGATCACCGGCATCACGCCCCAGCAGTGCCTGGAGCGCGGTGTGCCCGAGTATGAATTTGCCGCGCGGATCGAGCAGGCCCTGTCGCAGCCCGGCACCATTGGCGTGGGGTACAACAGCATCCGCTTCGACGACGAAATCACGCGCTTCATGTTCTGGCGCAGTCTCATCGACCCCTACGCCCGCGAATGGCAGAACGACTGCGGCCGCTGGGACTTGCTGGACGTGGTGCGGCTGACCCGTGCGCTGCGGCCCGAGGGCATCGAATGGCCCAGCCACCCCGACGGCAGGGCCAGCTTCCGGCTGGAAGACCTGACCCGCGCCAACGGCCTGCAACACGAGGCAGCGCACGACGCCCTGT
>JBGSNW010000176.1:0-11261 GCA_041739435.1 Burkholderiaceae bacterium | reverse complement strand
CGTCGGTGACGTGGACGATGCGGCGGGCGCTGTGGCCGCCTTCGCGCGTCAGGTGCAGGTGGCCGTCTTCCTGCGAGAAGGGCACACCGAGTTCGCGCAGCCAGGCGATGTTTTGTGGCGCGTGCTCGACCACGAAGCGGGTGGCGTCGAGCTGCGACAGCCCCGCGCCCGCGACCAGCGTGTCGTCGACATGCGAGTCAAGGGAGTCGCCCTCGGCCAGCACGGCCGCGATGCCGCCCTGTGCCCAGGCGCTGGCGCCGTCGATCAGGCAGCGTTTGGTGATGACGGCCACGCGGTGCGTGGGCGCCAGATGCAATGCGGCGCTCAGCCCGGCCAGGCCGCTGCCGACGATCAGCACATCGAAGTCAAGGAAAGAGGCAGCCATGGACGGGACCCGCAGAGGTGGGCAAGAGCGGCCGCGTGGTCACGCCGGGGTGAACGCCAGCCGGACATAAATGGGCGCGAACGCTTCGGCCTGCGTGATTTCGACCAGCGTTTCCTTGGCCAGTTCCAGCAGGGCAATGAAAGTGACCACCAGCACGCCGGTGCCCTTGGTGGGGTCGAACAGTTCTTCAAACTGCACGAAGCGGCGGCCCTGCAGCGCCTTGAGGACCATGCCCATGTGCTCGCGCACGCTGAGCTCCTCGCGAGTGATCTTGTGGTGCTGGACCAGCCTGGCGCGCTGGAGGATGTCGCGCCAGGCCTCCTGCAGATCGGCCATGCTGACGTCGGGAAAACGCGGCTGCAGGCTTTGTTCGATATAGACCTGCGCCTTGAGAAAATCCCGGCCGAACTGCGGCACTTCGTTGAGCTTGTGCGCGGCCAGTTTCATCTGCTCGTATTCGAGCAGGCGGCGCACCAGTTCGGCGCGCGGGTCCTCGGGTTCCTGGCCTTCGGGCGCCTTGCGCGGGGGCAGCAGCATGCGCGACTTGATTTCGATCAGCATGGCCGCCATCAGCAGGTATTCGGCCGCCAGTTCGAGGTTGCGGCTGCGGATCTCGTCCACATAGGCGAGGTATTGCCGCGTCAGCCCGGCCATCGGGATGTCCAGGATGTTGAAGTTCTGCTTGCGGATCAGGTACAGCAGCAGGTCCAGCGGGCCTTCGAAGGCCTCCAGAAACACCTCGAGGGCGTCGGGCGGGATGTACAGATCGGTGGGCATGGCGAACAGCGGTTCGCCATACAGACGGGCCAGCGCCACCTGGTCGACCACCACCGGCATGGTGGGGGCGTCGGTGGCGGTGCCGGGAGGCAGCGTCAGGTCAGGGGCGTGCGAGGGCATGAAATGCTATTTTAAAAATAGCGTGTCAAGACCATCTGACGGGGGCTAGAGGCCAATTTTGCTTAAAATCAGCCGCGTGTGGCGTACACATACGCCTGTTGCGCCACTTTGGCCTCGCGGTGTTCGGCCTGCGCTGCGCGGTCGATGTTTTTGTCCCACAGGAGGGCGCGCCCCGCGCGCTGCTGGGCTTCCAGATCAGGCTTGTCGGCCTTGAGCTGCTCGATGAAGCGGGTGACTTCGGACTGGTAATGGGGACGACGGAAGATGGACATAGACTTGGACCTCTGCACCCATTTTACCGGTGACCGCATGTGGACGAGGATTTTGACCATGGGCTTGTTGTCTGCGCTGCTTTCGCTGATCGGCTGTGACGGCAAACGCATCAGCGAACTGGAAGAGGGGTTGTCCACGGAGGCCGACGTGCGTGCCCGCTTTGGCGAGCCCGAGAAGGTGTGGGACGAGGCCGGGGGCGCCCGCGTGTTCGAATACAACCGCCAGCCGCAAGGACATCACAACTACATGATCACGATCGGGCCTGACGGCCGTATGTCGGCCTTGCGCCAGGTGCTCACGCCCCTGAACTTTGCCCGTGTCCAAGCCGGCATGGCACTGCTGGAAGTGCGCCGCCTGCTCGGCAAGCCCATGAAGATCACGCCGTTCGTGCTTAAAAATGAGGTGGACTACGACTGGCGCTTTCTGGAGCCACCCAATACGTCCAAGGTGTTCACGGTCAGCTTCGGCCCTGACGACCGGGTGTTGCGGACGGGCGTGGTGCCTGACCCCGATTCAATGGAGCAGCGCGGCGGCCGTTGAGATCAGTTGGCCGGGCGTTCGGGGCCCAGTGCCAGTGCCAGCCCCCGGGCCAGATCGGGCGCCGTGCCGTCGCCCAGCAACACAAGCAGGCCGCTGCGCCCGGCAATGTCGAGCGGCTGGTTGTTCAGGCCGCACACCAGCAGCCGCACGCCGCGTTTCTGGCAGGTTCGGGCCAGGGCGATCAACGCGTCGGCGCCAGAGGAGTCCACGTAGATCACGTTCTTGAGGTCCACCACCAGCGCGCGCGGCGGCAGGTTGTCTTCAATGGCTTCAACCAGTTTGACGGCGCCAAAAAACAGGGCGCCATAAAAACGCCAGCCCTGGACCGTCTCCTCGTGACCGGCCAGTGCGGGTTGGTCGGCGGGTGGCACCGGCTCGACCCGCGACAGGCTGGAGATCCGGTAGATGAAAGTCAGGCACGCAGCAACCAGGCCGACCTCGACCGCCACGGTCAGGTCAAACACCACGGTCAGGAAAAACACCGACAGCAAGGTGACGCGGTAGGGCATGCGGTACTGCCGCAGATGCACGAATTCACGCCATTCGCCCATGTTCCAGGCCACGAACATCAGGATGGCGGCCAGAGTGGGAAGTGGCACGTGGGTGGCCAGCGGTGCTGCCACCAACACGACCGCGAGCAAGGTGACCGAATGCACGACACCGGCCACCGGGGTGGAGCCACCGCTCTTGATGTTGGTGACGGTGCGGGCGATGGTGCCGGTGGCCGGCATGCCGCCGAAAAACGGCGTGACGAAGTTGGCCACGCCCAGGGCCATGAGTTCCTGGTTTGGGTTGTGACGGTCGCCGATCATGCCGTCGGCCACACGCGCGCACAACAGTGATTCGATGGCGCCCAGCAGCGCCAGCGTCAGGGTCGGGGTGAGCAGAAAGCGTGCGCTCTCCCAGCTGAAAGCCGGCCACGAAAATGCGGGCAACGACGATGGAATGCCGCCGAACCGACTGCCAATGGTGTCCACCGGCAAGTCCAGCGCCCATACCGCCAGCGTCGCCAGCACCAGCGCCACGATGGAGCCGGGGATGGGAGTGAGCTTGCCGGCAAACTGGATGCCGGAGCCGATCTTGGGCATGAAGAACTGCCACAGCAACACCGCCCCCAGCGAGCCCAGGGCCACACCGAGTGCCATCGGGTTCAGGGTGTGCAAAGCCGCCCCCAGCGCGTGAAGGATGCCAAAGAAGTCGGCCGGCATCGTCGTCACCTGCAGGCCCAGAAAATCCTTGATCTGCGACAGCGCCACCAGCACTGCAATGCCATTGGTAAAACCGATGATGACGGCGATGGGAATGAACCGGATCAGTGCCCCCAGCTTGAACAGCCCCATCAGAAACAGCAGCACGCCCGACATGGCCGTGGCGATGATCAGGTTGCCCAGACCGTAACGCTCGACGATGCCATAAACGATCACGATGAACGCGCCGGCCGGCCCGCCAATCTGGACCTTGCTGCCGCCCAGCGCTGAAATCAGGAAGCCCGCGATGATGGCCGTGAAGATGCCGGCCTCGGGCTTGAGCCCGGATGCGATCGCAAACGCCATGGCCAGCGGGAGCGCAACCGCTGCCACCGTCAGCCCCGATGCCACGTCCTTGATGGCGCGTTCGCGCGTGTAATCCTGCAGCGCATCCATCAGACGCGGGCGAAAGGGAGCGAGGGAGTCAGTCCAGGACATGGTGGGCCTATTATCGGTCATCCGCCCCCCCCGGGCCGCCCGGTGGCTGGTGCGTGATCCCTCGCGGGACGCTTCAAAGGGGGAGTCGTGGCTGAAGCGCCGCTTTGGTAACGTGGAATAAGTCACGTCCACGTGGCAATGGATCAACGCGACCTGCAATATTGCCCGCACCGCACATGAATGTTTGCGCTGGAGACGCCGCAGTGCGTTGACTCCCTGAAAAATGGAAGGTTGTCTGCCAGACCCCCTGGTGGTTTCTTCCAGCATCTTCCCGGTATTGAATGGCTTGTCTCATGTATTGCAGCGTGGCTGCGTGGAAGCCGCGGGCAACCCAATGGCGCGAAATGCTTCGCCGGGCCACCGCGTTCAATCAGAACCAGGAAATCCGCTCGCTGCTGCTGCACGGCGAGGGGCGTTACGTCCAGTGGCTGGAGGGGTCGTCGGCGGCGCTTGCGCCGCTGTGGACGCGCATCCGCAGCGACCCGCGTCACGTCCAGGTGACCTTGCTGCACCGGGCGCCGCGACCGGTCCACCCGATCCATCTGCATGCACATCGTCCGCTGGCGGCGCAGGGGCCGATGGGGTTGGTCGAAATGGTGCACGCTGTGCGTGACCTGTACCTGAACGCGCAGGTGGATCGCGGGACCAAGGCGCGGGAGGACGCGGCCCGGGTCGTTGACACGGTACTGACCCTGAAGGCACCGTCTGGCACGGGCTGAGGCCAGCGCCGTGGCGACTCTGCCGCTCAGCGCACGCGCATGCCGGGGATTGCGCCCGGCCAGGGGTTCAGCACATGGATGCCCGGGTGTGTTTTTTCGTCGGCGTGGCTGGCCGCCAGCACCATGCCTTCACTGATGCCGAACTTCATCTTGCGCGGCGCCAGATTGGCCACCATGACCGTGAGCTTGCCAACCAGGTCTTCCGGTTTGTAGGCGCTGGCAATGCCGCTGAAGACGTTGCGCAGGACGGGGTGTCCTTCGGGGTCGGTGCCCTCACCCACGTCCAGTGTCAGGCGCAGCAGCTTGGTGGAGCCTTCCACCGCCTCGCAGGCCACGATCCGCGCGATGCGCAGGTCGATTTTGGCGAAGTCGTCGATGGTGATGACGGGCCCAATGGCCTCGCCGCCCGGCGCGGCTGGTTGGGGCTGCTCGGACACGGGTGGCTCGAACAGCGCGTCGAGCTGCTTCACGTCCACCCGTTGCATCAGGTGCTTGTACTCGGCAATCCGGTGGCCCTTGCCCAGCGCGGTGTTGGCGTTGTGGAACGCGAGGTTGCCGACGTTCAGGAAGGCTTCGACCTGCGCGGCCAGCGCGGGCAGCACCGGCTTGAGCAGGAGGGTCAGAAGGCGGAAGGCCTCGATGCAGACGGTGCACACGTCGTGCAGGCGGGTGTCCATGCCGGCCTGCTTGGCCAACTCCCAGGGTTTGTTCTGATCGACGTATTCGTTGACGCGATCCGCCAGCAGCATGATTTCGCGCAGGGCCTTGGCCATCTCGCGTTCGGCGTACAGCTCGGTGATCAACGGCACGCCGTCGCGCAGGTGCTCGAGCAGGGCGTCGCCATCGGCGGAAATTTCGCCCAGCTGGCCACCGAAGCGTTTGGCAATGAAGCCGGCGGCACGCGAGGCAATGTTGATGTACTTGCCAACCAGGTCGCTGTTGACCCGCGCCATGAAGTCGCCGGGGTTGAAGTCGATGTCCTCGTTGCGCGACGACAGCTTGGCCGCCAGGTAGTAGCGCAGCCATTCGGGGTTCATGCCCAGGCTCAGGTACTTGAGCGGGTCCAGCCCCGTGCCACGGCTCTTGCTCATCTTTTCGCCGTTGTTCACGGTGAGGAAGCCGTGAACAAAAACCTTGTCGGGCACCTTGCGACCGCTGAAATGCAGCATGGCCGGCCAGAACAGCGTGTGAAAGGTGATGATGTCCTTGCCAATGAAGTGGTACTGCTCCACCGTCGGGTCGGCCATGTAGGCGTCATAGTCGACGCCAATTTTTTCAAGGTGGTTCTTGAGCGACGCCAGGTAGCCCACGGGCGCGTCCAGCCACACGTAAAAATACTTGCCCGGGGCACCTGGAATCTCGATGCCGAAGTAGGGCGCATCGCGGCTGATGTCCCAGTCGCCCAGCGCGGTCTTGCCGTCGTCACCCGGCTCCAGCCATTCACGGATCTTGTTGAGCACCTCGGTCTGCAGCCGTCCTTCCGCTGCCGTCCAGCCGCGCAGGAATTCCAGGCAGCGCGGGTCCGACAACTTGAAGAAAAAATGCTCGGAGGTCTTGAGCACCGGCTTCGCGCCCGACAGCGCCGAGTACGGGTCGATCAGCTCGGTCGGGCTGTACACCGCACCGCAGACTTCGCAGTTGTCGCCGTATTGGTCCCGGGCGTGGCAGTTCGGGCATTCGCCCTTGATGAACCGGTCGGGCAGGAACATGTTCTTTTCGGGGTCGAAGAACTGCTCGATGGTCTTGCTGGAGATCAGGCCGTTGGCCTTGAGGTCGAGGTAGATCTGTTGCGCCAGGGCGTGGTTCTCGGGCGCGTCGGTGCTGTGCCAGTTGTCGAACGCGATGTGGAACCCGTCGAGGTAGGGTTTGCGCCCCGCGGCGATGTCCGCCACAAACTGCTGCGGCGTCTTGCCCGCCTTTTCAGCGGCGATCATGATGGGTGCGCCGTGCGCGTCATCGGCGCAGACGAAATGGACCGCGTGCCCCTGCATCCGCTGGTAGCGCACCCAGATGTCGGCCTGGATGTACTCCATGATGTGCCCGATGTGGAACTTGCCGTTGGCGTACGGAAGGGCGGTGGTCACGAAGAGCTTGCGCGGAGTTGTCATGAGGGTTTTTCTGAGGGAAACCCCTCATTTTAGGAGTTATCGCTACACTGCCGGGCACAACTGAACAAGTACCCATGGCAAACCAAGAACAGCTGCTCCAGGCCCTGCAAACCGTCATCGATCCCAATACCGGCAAGGATTTTGTCAGTACCAAGGCGCTGAAGAACCTGCAGATTCATGGCAATGACGTGTCGTTCGACGTCGAGCTGGCCTACCCGGCCAAAAGCCAGTTTCCGGAGCTGCGCCGGGCCCTGGTGGTGGCGGCCAAAGGCGTGGGCGGCGTGGACAACGTGTCGGTCAACCTGACCTCGCGCATTGTGGCCCATGCGGTGCAGCGCGGCGTGGCCCTGCTGCCCAATGTCAAGAACATCATCGCCGTGGCCTCCGGCAAGGGCGGTGTGGGCAAAAGCACCACGGCCGCCAATCTGGCGCTGGCCCTGGCCGCCGAAGGTGCCGCGGTGGGCTTGCTGGACGCCGACATCTACGGCCCCAGCCAGCCCATGATGATGGGCGTGGAAGGCCGCCCCGAAAGCGCCGACGGCAAGACCATGGACCCGCTGGAAAACTACGGTGTGCAGATCATGTCCATCGGTTTCCTGGTGGCGCAGGACGAGGCCATGATCTGGCGCGGCCCCATGGCCACCCAGGCACTGGAGCAGCTGCTGCGCCAGACCAACTGGAAGGACCTCGATTACCTGATCGTCGACATGCCGCCCGGCACCGGCGACATCCAGCTCACGCTGTCCCAGCGCGTGCCCATGACCGGTGCGGTGATCGTCACCACGCCGCAGGACATCGCCCTGCTGGACGCGCGCAAGGGCATCAAGATGTTCGAAAAGGTGGGGGTGCCGATCCTGGGCATCGTCGAGAACATGGCGGTGCACGTGTGCAGCCAGTGTGGCCACACCGAGCACATCTTCGGCGCCGACGGCGGCAAGAAAATGGCCGCCGAGTACGGCATGGACTATCTGGGCGCGCTGCCGCTCGACATCAGCATCCGCCTGCTCGCCGACAGCGGAAAACCCACCGTGGTGGGCGACCCGGATGGCAACGTGGCGGGCATCTACAAGGCTGTGGCGCGCCAGGTGGCGCTGAAGATCGCGGCCAAGGCGAAAGATTTTTCGTCCAAGTTCCCGTCGATCACTATTTCCAAGAACACCTGAGCGGCTGTTCCGGCCTGACCCCATGACAACTCTGCGCCCTTCAATTCAGGTGGCGGTGGTCATGCACCGCAAACGCACCGTGGGGGCGGCAAGCCGCTGGCAGCCATTCCAGTGGGGGTTGTCCGAGGTGGTCGCGCACGAAGAAGGCTTTGGCAGCGTGCCGCGCCTGCTGTTTCGCAACGACAACGAAGAACGCTGGCTGCATCCGGGCTTCACGGTCACGCTGTTCAGCGACGACGCCGAGGGTTACTACCTCAACGTCACGACCGACGCACCCTGCTGGTGGGTGATGTGGCGCATGGAAGAAGAAGCCCACCTGTCCGATGAGCCCGTGGCCGTCCCCCAACTGGTTTCATTGAGCTACCACGACGCCGGCCGCCTGCTGGATGCGCAGGAAAAAGTCGAGCAGGTGCCGGCTTCGCCTGCCATTGTCGAATGGGTTCAGGCGTTTGTGGACACCCATTACCAGCCGGAGCCGCGCCGCCGAAAGCGGCCCGAAAGTTTCAAGCCGCTGCAAGACCGTTTTGGCAATCCGGCCTCGGTGAGCACCGGCAAGAAATACGGTGGCGGGGGCAACGATGGCTGACGGTTTCCTCGGGCGCTGGTCGCGCCGGAAAATCGACGCGCTGCAGGGCAAGCCGCCAGACGAACCGCCCCCGGTGTCTGCGTCGACCGCGCCGCCAGCCGACGCGACCTCTGTTGCAGCCATGAAGGCCCGGGATGCCCGCCCTTTGACACCCACCGATGTGGACCCCGCCGCCACGGGCACGCCCGAAACACCTGCACCGGCGCCCCCGACGCTGGAAGACGCACAAAACCTCACGACGGAGTCCGATTTCAAGCCCTTCATGACCCGCGGCGTGACCAGTGAGGTCAAGAACGCGGCCATGAAAAAACTGTTTGCCGACCCCCATTTCAACGTGATGGACGGGCTGGACATCTACATCGACGACTACACCCAGTCCATACCGATCCCGGCGGCCTCGCTGGCCAAAATGGCGAGCGCCAAGTTTCTCGGGCTGGTCGAAGACGACGAAGCTCCCCCCAAGCCCCCGAAGGGTGCACCGACGGACGCGCCGCAGACGGCCGCCGCCGAGGCGCCCATGCCCCGGGATGATGCGGATACCGCCCCGTCGCAATCCGTGGCACAGTCTGGCGCCAACGCAGACCCCTCCGCATCGCCCGCCCTACCGGCCGAATCCTCCAGTCAACCCGTACCGCCATGGCACTCCGACACGGCGCCCAGTCCCACCGACCATGCCCACACTGATTTGCGACTGCAACCAGACGATGCCACTCCAGCCCCAGGCCCTCGGCAAGGCGCTGGATGAAACGCTGACGCTCCACACCACGCTGTGTCGGCGCGAAGCCGGTGCTTTCCAGCAGGCGATCCAGGGCGGGGACGACGTGGTCGTGGCCTGTACCCAGGAAAAGCGTCTGTTCACCGAACTGGCCGAGCAGACCGAGGGGGCCACGTCGGTCATCCGCTTCGTGAACATCCGCGAAACCGGTGGCTGGGGCGAAGACGCCGGTCGCAGCGGGCCCAAAATCGCGGCCCTGCTGGCGGCAGCCCATCTGCCCGACCCCGAGCCGGTGCCCACCGTTACCTACAAAAGTGCGGGCCGCCTGCTGGTCATCGGCTTGCTGGACGAAGCCGAGCGGGTGGCCGACGCGGTGGCCGACGTGCTGGACGTCACGCTCTTTTCCACCGGTCCTGGCGAGGCTGGTGGGGCGCAAGAGCGGCGCTACCCCGTGCTGGGCGGCCAGGTGACCGCATTGACCGGCTGGCTGGGCGCGTTCGAGTTCAAGTGGTCGCGCAACAACCCGATCGATCTGGACCTGTGCACCCGATGCAACGCCTGCGTGGCCGCCTGCCCCGAGCAGGCCATCGGGCTCGATTACCAGATCGACCTGTCCGCGTGCCAGTCGCACCGCAGTTGCGTCAAGGTGTGCCAGGTGGCGGGGGCGATTGATTTCACCCGCGAGCCGCAGCAGGAATCCGACACTTTTGACCTCGTCCTTGACCTGCGCGCAGCCCCGGCCATGGCCCGCCATGCGCTGCCGCAGGGTTATTTCCACCACGACGTGCGCAAGGCGCCACTGCCGCTGGCCACCGTGCTGCGGCTGCGTGAGCTGGTGGGCGAGTTCGAGAAGCCGAAATTCTTCCTCTACAAACAAAAACTCTGCGCCCACAGCCGTAACGAAACCGTGGGCTGCAATGCCTGCGTGGACGTGTGCTCGGCCGAGGCGATCAGCAGTGAAAAGTCAAGGCAGCAGATCAAGGTCAACCCCAACCTGTGCGTGGGCTGCGGGGCCTGCACCACCGTGTGCCCGACCGGCGCCCTGACCTTCGCCTACCCGCGCGCCAGCGAGCAGGGCGTCAAGCTCAAGACACTGCTGACCACTTACGCCCGGGCCGGTGGCAAGGACGCCGCGCTGCTTTTCCACAGCCAGGAGCGCGGGCAGGCCCTGATCGGGCAACTGGGGCGCGCGGCCCAGCTCCAATGTGCCAAGGGTGTGCCTGCGCGCGTGATCCCGGTGCCTTTGTGGCACACCGCCAGTCTGGGGCTGGACGTGTGGCTCAGTGCCATTGCGTTTGGCGCGTCGCAGGTGGCCGTGCTCACCACGGGCGAAGAAGCGCCGCAGTACGTCGAAGGCCTGAAAGCCCAGATGGCGGTGGCGCAAACCATCCTCAACGGCCTGGGCTACAGCGGCACGCACCTGCACCTGCTGCACGCCACCGATACCGAGGCGCTCGACTTTGCACTGCAGTCGCTGGGGCAGACGCAGCAGAAACTGCCGGTTGCGGCCGGGCGTTTTGCCGTGGCCCAGGAAAAGCGCAGCACGCTGGAGATGGCGCTGGACCATCTGGCGGAAGACGCGCCGCTCAAGCCCGAGGCCATCGCGCTGGCCGCGGGGGCGCCGTTCGGCTCGGTCAGTGTCAACAAGGACACCTGCACGCTGTGCCTGAGCTGCGTCAGTGCCTGCCCGGCCAGTGCCTTGCAGGACAACCCGCAACTGCCGCAGCTTCGCTTCCTTGAGAAGAACTGCGTGCAGTGCGGGCTGTGCGTCAGCACCTGCCCCGAGGACGCCATCACGCTGGCGCCGCGCCTGCTGTTGACGCCCCAGCGCAAGGAAGCGCGCGTGCTCAACGAAACGCAACCCTACGCCTGCGTGCGCTGCGGCAAGCCGTTTGGCACCCTCAAGGCCATCGAGGCCATGCTGGGCAAGCTGGCCGGCCACGCCATGTTCCAGGGGGCGGCGGCGGAACGCCTCAAGATGTGCGGCGACTGCCGCGTGATCGACCTCTACTCGTCGCCAAACGAATCGAAAATCACCGACCTATGACGCGCAACATTCCCGTGTCGTCCGCCCTGGACGAAGAAACCGCCCGCGCCGAAATCTACGGCCTGCTGGCGCAACTCTATTACGCACCGCCGGCGCCCGAGGTGCTGGCGCAGCTGCGCGTTGCCGCCACCGAGGCGCCCGCG
>JBGSNW010000173.1:0-1970 GCA_041739435.1 Burkholderiaceae bacterium | reverse complement strand
GCAGCTCAAGGTGGGTGGCCGCCTGGCGGCCATCGTGGGCCACGAGCCCATGATGCGCGCCACGCTGATCACCCGCACCAGCGACAACGCCTGGGTCACCACGCAGCCCTGGGACACGGTGGCGCCGCGCCTTGTGAACTTTGCCGAACCGTCGCGCTTCCAGTTCTGAGCCGGTACCCCACGCCATCCACATCGCCCCTACGCCCGCCCCGCGCATGATCACCCAAGTCCGCCCCGCCGACCTCGCCGCCTGGCTGCAGACCGTGGCCGGTGAATCCGACACGCCACCCGTGCTGCTGGACGTGCGCGAACCCTGGGAGCTGCAGGCCGCCAGCGTGCGGCCCGAGGGCTTCCGGCTGGTGGCGATTCCCATGGGGGAAGTGCCCGCGCGGTGGTCCGAGATCGACACCAACACACCCGTGGCCTGCCTGTGCCACCACGGTGTGCGCAGTCTGCAGGTGGCTGCGTTTCTGGCACGCCAGGGGTTTGACCACCTGGCCAACATCCACGGCGGCATCGAGGCCTGGTCGGGCGAACTCGACCCGGCGGTGCCCCGCTATTGAACACATGCCGAATTTTCCAAGGACTTTCATGAACACGATCCGGCCCACCTTTCGTCTGTCAGCCCTGGCCCTGTTGCTCGGCGCGGCATGTGCCGGGGCGGTGCAGGCGCAGAGTCTGGTCGAGCTGTACGACGCAGCCCGCGGCTTTGACGCCACCTACCAGTCAGCCCGTTCCCAGTACGACGCCAACCTGCACCGCGCCGAGCAGGCCCGCGCCGGCCTGCTGCCGCAGGCCGGGCTGACGGTCGGCGTCACGCGCACACAATCGGACGCCACCTTTGGCCCGGTCAGCGTCGAACGCTACCTGACCAACCAGAACCTCAACCTGAGCGCGTCGCAACCGCTGTACCGCCCGGCCAACATGGCCGTGTGGGAACAAAGCCGCAAGCAGCTCGACGTGGCACGCGAGGTGCTGAGCGCCGCCGAACAGGATTTGCAGCTGCGAGTCAGTCAGGCCTACTTTGACGTACTGGGCGCCCAGGACAGCCTGGCCTTCGTGCAGGCCCAGAAGGCCGCGGTGGCCGAGCAGCTGGCGTCGGCCAAACGCAACTTCGAAGTCGGCACCTCCACCATCACCGACACCCGCGAGGCCCAGGCCCGCTTCGACCTCGTGATCGCGCAGGAAATCGCCGCCGAAAACGACCTGCGCGTCAAGAAGGCCGCCCTCGATCAGCTGGTGGGCAAGCCCAACATCACGCCCAAGCCGCTGGCGCTGCCGACCGCGCTGCCCGCGCTGCTGCCCGACAACATGAACACCTGGGTGCAACTGTCCGAGGACAACAACCCCACCGTGCGCCAGACGCGCTCGGCCCTGGAAATCGCGAGACTGGAAACCGAACGGGCCAAGGCCGGCCACAAGCCCACGCTGGACTTCAACGCCGCCTACACCATCAGCCGCAACCCCAACGGCAGCATCTCCACCACGTCGTCCAACCAGTTCGGCACGCGCATCGACAACGCCACCGTGGGGCTGCAGTTCAACCTGCCGCTGTTTGCCGGCTTTGCCACCCAGAACCGCCTGCGCGAAACGCTGTCGCTCGAGGACAAAGCCCAGGCCGACCTGGACGCCGCCAAGCGCACCGTGGCGCAAGCCGCCCGCACGGCCTTTCTCGGCGTGCAGTCGGGTCTGGGCCAGGTCAAGGCGCTGGAAGCCGCCGAGGCCTCAAGCCAGAGCGCGCTGGACGCCAACCAGCTGGGCTACCAGGTGGGCGTGCGCATCAACATCGACGTGTTGAACTCGCAAAGCCAGCTGTTCCAGACCAAGCGCGATCTGGCCCAGGCGCGCTACAACGTGCTGCTGGGCGGCCTGCGGCTGCGCCAGGCGGCCGGCACGCTGACCGAACAAGACCTGCACAACATCAACACGCTGCTGGTCAAGTAACGTCGCGCGGCGGCACGGCCGCCAGC
>JBGSNW010000053.1:0-4738 GCA_041739435.1 Burkholderiaceae bacterium | reverse complement strand
AAAAGCCCACCACGCCGGGCAGCAGGGTGTCGATCACCCGGGCCGCGCCGCGGTGGCGCACCTCGGCCAGCAGCGTCGGGACTTCGGCCAGTGTGGTGGGCAGGTCGCCACGCGCGGCGGGGTTGGGCAGCTTGCGGATGCGGGCCAGTTCGTCCAACAGCATCGGGGCAATCTTGGCGTCCTGGGTGGCGTCCTTGCTCAGGTGGGCTGCAAAACAGCGCCCGGTGGCCGACGACAGCAGCGGCATCACGTCGCCCAGCCGCAGGTTCACCGGCGTGGCCAGCGGTGATTCCTCCCAGTGCACGATGGTCGGGCCGTGGTTGCCCCACACGGCCAGCGCCAGGGTGTGGCCAATCTGCTCCACCAAGCCCGCCACGCGCTCGCGGCCCAGCTTCACGGCGTCGAGCCGGGACAGCGAAGCGAGCCCCAACTTGAGCGCAGATGGCCCCAGATCGTAGCGGGTGCTGCCCCCGTCCTGCATCACCAGGCCCAGCCGCTGAAAACTCACCAGGTAGCGGTGGGCCTTGGCCGCACTCATGCCGGCGGCGGCGGCCAGGTCGCGCAGCATCAGCGGGCCAACGCCGCGCGCCAGCACGTCGAGCAGTGCAAAGCCCACCTCGACCGACTGGATGCCCGCGCGTGCCTTGTCTGTTTGCACTAGAATTCGTTTCGTTTAGTTAAATCGATTTAACAATGCGTAATCTTAGCGCACAGTTTGCGCTGTGGCGACGCAGATTTTGACGGAGACCCCACTGCCATGAAACTCGCCACTTACAAAGACGGCTCCCGCGACGGACAGCTGGTGGTTGTCTCGCGCGATCTGAGCACGGCGCATTATGCGACCGGCATCGCCGACCGGCTCCAGCAGGTGCTGGACGACTGGGGTTTCCTCTCGCCGCAGCTGCAGGACCTGTACGACACCCTGAACCACGGCAAGGCGCGCCACGCTTTCCCGTTCGATCCGAGGCAATGCATGGCGCCGCTGCCACGGGCCTACCAGTGGGCCGATGGTTCGGCCTACATCAACCACGTGGAGCTGGTGCGCGCCGCCCGCAAAGCGGAGGTGCCCGAAACTTTTTACACCGACCCGTTGATGTACCAGGGCGGCAGCGACGACTTCATCGGCCCCTGCGACGACGTGGTGTGCCCCAGCGAAGACTTCGGCATCGACTTTGAAGCCGAAATCGCCGTGGTCACCGGCGACGTGCCCATGGCAAGCACCCCCGCCCAGGCGCTGGAGGGCATCCGCCTCGTGATGCTGGCCAACGACGTGAGCCTGCGCAACCTGATCCCGGCCGAGCTGGCCAAGGGCTTCGGCTTCTTTCAAAGCAAACCGGCCACGGCGTTCAGCCCGGTGGCGGTCACGCTGGACGAAGTGGCCGACGCCTGGGACCAGGGGCGCCTGAACCTCACCGTGCAAAGCACCTGGAACGGCCGCAAGGTCGGCCTGTGTGAAGCCGGGCCGGAAATGACCTTCCACTTCGGCCAGCTCATCGCGCACATCTGCAAGACGCGCAACGTGCGCGCGGGCAGCATCGTGGGCAGCGGCACCGTCAGCAACAAGGGCGTGACCGGCGCCAACGGCAAGACCGACTGGCCCAAGGGCTACAGCTGCATCGCCGAAAAGCGCGCCATCGAAACCCTTCAGGACGGCCAGCCCAGCACGGCCTTCATGAAGTTTGGCGACACCATCCGCATCGAGGCCCGGGGCCGCGACGGCCAGAGCGTGTTTGGCGCCATCGACCAGAAGATTGCACCGATGGCCTGATCCGGATTCGCGTTTGATTGCATGGGAATTCCGTTCGGGCCGAGCCTGTCGAAGCCCTTCGACCCTTCCACAAGCTCAGGACAGGCCAAGCTCAGGGCGAGCGGTGCTTTCTATGCGATTGAATGCCAAACCGGATCAGGTTGCGTACACCGCGTCCAGCGACGCAAAGCCCTTGATCTCCAGCGGGTTGCCGAAGGGGTCGCAAAAGAACATGGTCCACTGCTCGCCCGGTTCGCCTTCAAAGCGCAGCTGCGGCGCCAGGATGAATTCGGTGCCCGCGGCCTGCAGGCGCTGCGCCATGGCCCGCCAGTCGGCCAGCGGCAGGATCAGCCCAAAGTGGGGCATGGGCACGAGATGCTCGCCCACACGGCCGGTGCGCTCGGTCTTGAAAGGGGTGCCCAGGTGCAATGAAATCTGGTGGCCTGAAAAATCAAAATCCACCCAGGTCGCGGTGCTGCGCCCCTCGGCACAGCCCAGCACCCCGCCGTAGAAGCGGCGCGCGGTGTCCAGATCGGTGACGTTGAAGGCCAAATGAAACAGGCTGCTCATCCGGTGAAGGATAGCAGCCTGTGAGGGCCGTGCAACCAGGGTTGCACGCGGGTTAGGGGGTGACGCGCTACACCGCAGGGAGGCCGGTGCAGCGCATGTCAGCCCTCAACCATGGGTTAGAAGTTGTACTGGGCGGATGCTTGCATGCGGTTCAGCACGCCAGCGTCCCCGTTACGCAGGGTGCGGTGGCCATAGATGTACTCCAGGCCCAGGTTTGTGTTCTTCACCGGGCTCCAGATCAGGTTCAAGTGAGCCGACTCGGCGTTGCGGGTTTGGGTGCCAGCCACACCCTGGCCAAACTTTGCGCGCAGGCCCGACAAGACGGCTGTGGAGCGCAGGTTAGCCGACCACCAGTGTTGGTACGACACCATGGCAATCCAGGCGTTGGACAGGTCCAGGTTGCCGTTGCTCTTGACCGCGCCGTCCGGGAACAGGCCCACCGCGTAGCGGCCGAGCACGTTGCCGTAGTTTGTGTTGAACGTGAAGGAATCCTTGCCGAAGGTCGGGATCACGCCGCTGAAGCCAGCGGCGCCACCCCATTTGTTGTCACTGGCTGTAGGTGTGTCAATCCGGATTTGGCGCGCCAACCCGGCGAAGGTGAAGCGACCCTTGCTGGTGTTGAAGTCCACGCGACCGGTCGCGTCAGGCAGGCGGTCGTCGCCAACCGGGCCGCGACTCGCGATGTTCGACTCGGGGTTCTCCAAAGAGGCCGACCATTGGCCGCCTGCGAACTTTTGCGTGTATTTCACTTGCGCTTGGCGAATGAAGATCGCGCCGACCGGGCCACCGAAGTCCAGCACCTCTCCGGCAGCGCCCACGTCCATGAAGTTGCTCCAGCTCTGGCCGACCAGCAGGCCGCCGATCGAGCCCCAGGCGTGGCGCAACCGCAGGCTGTGGGAGTTGCTCACGACCTCGTTGCCTTCGGCGGGACCGAAGAAGTCGCCTTCAAAGAAGGTCTTGACTTCACCCATGGCGCTGGGCGTGGAGGTGGTCATGTTGAAGCGGGTCTGCCGGGCGTGCAGCGTGAGCTGCCCGCGCTCGCCCTTGGCCTGCGAACCCAGTGGGATGGTACCGGCTGTGAGTAGCTGGTCGCCTTGACCGCCCACGCTGCGGTTGCTGAAAAGGGCGTCGGCCTTGACGTAACCGCCAAACTTGATCGAGGTGTTGGACCCCGGCAGCTTGAACGAGCCGGGGATGTCACCACCGGTCACGGCGCCTGCGGGGGCAGCGGCAGCGGGCGCGGCCTGCTTGGCCGACATTGCCTCCACTTTCTTCTGCAGGGCGTCGATTTGCGCCTTCAGGTCGGAGATGGCATCGGCACGCGCGAGCGGTGCAGCGGCCAGCAGGCCGCCAGACAGCGCGATGCACAGCGCTGTCTTGGTGAAGGGGCGAAATTTCGTGCTTTTCATAGTGTCTCTCTTTTTGGGAGGGTGGCCTTGACTTTGAAAGAATGCGCCGCAAGGGTGACGCAGACCCGATTAAAAAATGGATGCGCGGTGCTTACAACTGCTGACAGCCCTAAAAGGGTCATAAAGCCGTCATGAAATTGTGATTTGTTGGGGGCGCGCCACACGCGACGGGGCCCGCTGCCGCCGTTGGCGTGGCACCGACCACACCAACGGAGGGTGCTCATGCCGTTAAATTGTTCACTAAATCACTCAAGTGATGCCGGAAAGTGGGGCCGGCATGGCGTTCGAAGGAGGCTGGCCGTCGATGACCTTGCCGCCGCCGCTGCGCATCAGGAAGCCGAAGGGTCTGCCGCCATGTTGTCGAATTTTCGGAAATACTGGCGCGCCATGGCGACGAGCTGGCCGTCGCTGGGGT
Organism: Burkholderiaceae bacterium; assembly: GCA_041739435.1. GTDB lineage: Bacteria > Pseudomonadota > Gammaproteobacteria > Burkholderiales > Burkholderiaceae_C > PHCI01. Next base: position 597 of record JBGSNW010000053.1, on the reverse strand, counting down.
GGTCCGCGGCGATGGAATCGACCACGGCTGCGGCCACGCCGGGCTGGTGGCGGGCGCACCAGTCGCGAAATTCGGTGCGCGCCACCCCCGGGCCGGTCAGCAACACCTCGCGGGCACCCGCCAGCGCCTGGGCGGTGTCGGCGAAATAGGCGGCGTTGTCGCCCGCTTTGCCCTGATGTTTGTGGTGGCTTCGTGATTTGATGCGCTGGGTTTGCGCGTGTTCACGGTCGAACATGGCCACGTGGGCCTCGGTGTGGTCGATCCAGACGACGGCGTGGAATGTGCTCATGGGGTGTTTTCCTTGGGTTGAGGGTTCAGGACGGCAGGCGGCCGCAGGGTCAGGCGGCATGGCGCCGTTCGGCCTTTTCCTGGCAGTGAATGCAGCGTGCGGCTTCGGGCGAGGCTTGCAGGCGCGCGGGGGCGATACAAGCGCCGCAGTCGATGCAGTCGCCGTAAGTGCCCGCTTCAATGCGGTGCAGCGCGGCGTCGATGGCCTCGAGCTCGGCGGTTTCGCGTTCGTCCAGGGCGAACGCCAGTTCGCGCTCGGTGGTGACCTGGGCGCGCGAATCCTCGGCGTGGCCAAAGTGGTCGGCGGCG
>JBGSNW010000040.1:0-9338 GCA_041739435.1 Burkholderiaceae bacterium | reverse complement strand
CGATGCGGCAGCCCAGATCGGCGGCGGCGTGCACGGTGTGACCATCCACATCGCAAGCCGCGTGGTGGCGCTGGCAGCCCCCGGCGGCGTCTGCCTGACGCATGATTGCCTTTCGCTCATCGGCGCGGGCTGCCACGTGCGCTCACTCGGGGCGCAACTCCTCAAGGGCCTGGCCACGCCCGTTGAGGTGCTAGCACTGGAACACATGGACACCGACGCCGACGCACGTCCCTTTCACCGTGCCAGACTGTCGCGCCTTCGTGGACGCGAGCGCGAACTGGCCGCTCTGCAAGACGCCCTGCGACAGACCGAAATCGGCCGGGCTCCCGTGATCGGCGTGGTGGGTGCCCCTGGCACGGGCAAGAGTCGACTGTGCCAGGAATTCGCCAACACATGCCGCAACCAGCTGGTGACGGTGCATGAAGTGCGCGCTCAACTGCATGGCCACGCCATCCCGTTGCAGCCCGTGCTCGAACTGCTGCGCAGCAGCTTGCTTGGCATCAAGCCGGGTGACACTGCCGCCATGGCCCGCCAGCGCATCGTCGAGCGCTTGCGGGTGGGCGGTGCGCTCGCGCCGGATGATGGACTTTTGCTGCAGGAGTTCCTGGGCGTCATGGCCGAGGATTCCGCGCCGTCTGCCTTGCAGCCGAAGGGGCGGCGCGCCCGGCTATTGCAGATCGTGAGCCATCTGGTGGCTACATTGTCCAGCGGCACCTCTGTCATCCTTTTTGAAGACCTGCACTGGCTGGACGAGGCCAGCGCCGAATTTGTCCATGCCATGGTGGAAGCCGCAGCCGGCACCCGCACGCTGCTGGTGCTCAATTACCGCCCGGCCTACCGCGCGCACTGGCTGGCGCTGCCATTCGTGCGGCAGATCCCGCTGGCGGAGCTCTCCCCCGACGACACCACCGCCCTGGTGGGCGAACTGCTGCATGCGCGGCCTGAGCTGCAAGCCGCCTGCCCGCTGATCGTGCAACGCAGTGCAGGCAACCCGTTTTTTGCCGAGGAACTGGTGCGTTCGCTACTCGCGCAAGCGGCGTTAGCCGCCACATCGCAGGCCTTGCCTTCGCAGGTCGAGCGCATCGTGCTGGCCCTGCCCGCCACGGTGCAGGCGGTGATCGGCGCGCGCGTGGACGCCCTGGATGAAGCCGAGAAGACCTTGCTGCAAATCTGCGCTGTGATCGGCAAGGAGATGCTTCTGCCCGTGCTCGAGCGCGTGGCCACCACGCTGGGCACCCAATTGGGCGCCACGCTGGAAACCCTCTGCACCCTGGAGCTACTGCAACCGCAGGCAACGGTCACGGGTCGGCCCGACGGTTTTGCATTTCGCCACCCGCTGATCCAGGAGGTGGCCTACAACATCCAGCTCAAGTCCCGGCGCGCGGTGGTGCACGCGGCCACGGCCGAGGCCATGCAGGCGTTTTATCAGGACTGCGGCGACGAATTCGCCGCGTTGGTGGCGCACCACTATGGCGAGGGTGGGCGGAATCTCGACGCCGCGGAATTTGAGGCGCGGGCAGGGCGCTGGATTCACTACCGGGATTCCCGTCAGGCGGTGAAGCACTGGTTCAAGGTGAGGGATTGGCTGCACGGGCAACCGCAAAGCCCGCAGGTGAATCGCCTGCGTGTGACGTTGGGTTCTTACATGGGGCAGCTCGCCTGGCGCGAAAGTGTGCCGACGCGCGAGGTCTTGCCCCTCATCGATGCTGCTATCGAGCATGCTGCCCTGGTCGATGCGCGAATCTCCCAGCTTTTGCGCGCAGCCGATGCGCGCATGCGTTGGGCGCGCGGTGACCCGGCCGACGATTACGTTGAGCAAGTGCGGCAGGTGCTTGCAACGGTGGACCCGGAAGATGTCGGGCGCAGGGCGGTGCTCAACACTTTCTTATCGCAAGCCCTGACGTGGGCGGGCCTCTTCAAAGACGCTTTGCAGGCGAACGACGAGGCGCAGGCCTTCGTGCATGCGATTGAGCGTGCTGACCATGACTATGTTGGCTTTGATATTGGGCACTGGTTGCTCGTATTGCGCCTGCGCACCCTGACGCACATGGGACGTACTGACGAAGCCGAAAGCCTTGCTTTGTCGATGCGAGACGCTTTGGCGGCAACGGCGGACCCTGTGATCCGGATGGTGCTGCATTTTGTGATGGTGGATTTTGGCTACTTCAGCAAGTCCTCGGCGCTGATGGCGCATCATCTGGCGGAATTGAAGACACTGACGGCACTGCATCGCAGCCCCTATTTGCTGGCTTACGCCCATTACAGCGCAGGACTGGGTGATTTGCTCACACGAAATACGGTCGAGGCGGAGACGCGGTTTACTGCGGCGGTGGCGGTGATTCGGGAGTACCACGTGGCGGCGGAGTTGGAGTCGGAGGTGCTGGCGCTCCATGCGTACAGTCGGCTTTGGGCGGTCGATCTGGACAAGTCCCTCCAACTCGCCGAAGAGGCCGTGGCCGTGGCGTCGCAACGCACCAACCGGTTCGCGCTGTGCTTGGGGCTTCTGGTGATTGGTCACGCCCTGCATGCCAAAGGCGATGCGCTGTCCTTGAATCAGGCACAACAGCATCTTGAGCAAGCCGACGCGTTGTTGACGCAAACCGGGGCCCATGTTCTGCGGGATCTTTTCGTGGACTTTACCGCTCGTGGCGACGGGTTTCTTGTCACCGCTGCGGACGGAATGACGAAGGCCTCACCAGCAGCGTGAACTCGCGCATGCCGTAGGGGGTAACGCATTCGGCCCGGGCGCCCAGCGTGGCCTGGCAGAACCCGATCCAACGGCCCGGTTCGGTGCAATACAGCGCGGGGCTGACCTCGGCGCCAGGCGCAAGACGGGACAGAAAATTGACCGCGAACCCGTGTCGACTGGTGGCGTGCAGATGCTGCAGCGTATGGACCACGAAATGTTCCCAACGCGCCATGGGCAGGTCGAGCTTGACGTTGAAGACGCCACTGGCCACCGAATAGTCCGCCACACGGGGGCTTTCGCTGCCCACCACAAATTCCGTGGCCGGGCGGTTTTTCCAGCGCCGCCGTGCGGCCGCCACCATGGGCGCAGAAAGGTCCACGCCCAGGTAATCGACGGGCGTGGAGCGGTGTCGTGCATCCAGCAGGGCCAGAAGCGCCCCGTAGCCACAACCCAGGTCGTTCAATGTCAGTGGCCGGGACCAGTCGCAGACCTTCAGCAACTGGACCATCCGCATCTGCTGCGTGGCCAGGCTCTCCCAGTCCACGCCGCGAGGGGTAGGGCCATGGGCGCGGATGCAGGCCGTGTAATGGCGCTCAATTCCTGCGTGGACGTCATCGAGCCCGATGGCGCCCACGGGTACACGGCCTTGCATCACGCAGGGTCAGGATTTTTTCCGGGCCTTGGGGGTTGCCGTGGCGGCTGGTGTGCCACCCACCGGCAGGGAGACGACCAGATAGTCCTGGGCGATGTAGAAAACCGGTCGAGCCTTCGCGGTGATGAGCACCCGGTTCTGGTCGGCCGATGCGCTGCAGTCATGCGGCTGGAAAAAAACGGGAAGGGGTTTTTTGCTGGCGAGGTTTTGCACCAGTGCCTGAACAATCGCGGCGTCGCCGTTCTTGCCCGCCACGTTTGATTTCAGCTTGCGCAGACTGGCCAGGTACAGGTGGAAACGGCGTTGCGCTTCCCGGTCGAGGGCGCCGCCTACCCCAAGCACCGTCAGACTGGTGCCAAAGCGTCGCCCCTCCTTGAAAACCTCGAATTCCTTCTGCAGCGCCACCATTTCGTCCAGCCCACCAAGATGGTCCTTGACGCCCAGTGACGGCGCAAACCGCCGGTTCAGACCCTCCTGGAAACTCCCGACATGAATGTCGTGCTCCTTGCATATAAGCGCCCATCGTTTTTCTCCTGGTGGTTGGTATGAAACGCGCAGCGACACCCAGTCTGTGAACTGGCGCAGGCGCGCCGCAGTATAGGCGTAAAGATCGGCCGAAGGGGCGACGGAGGCCGCGCCAGGCCTTGATGTGGATACGGTGCGCGGGCCTGTGCGTGCCTGCGGTGCGGTCAGCGAATCGCAGCATCCGCGGGGTCCGCCACCTCATCCCCCCGCACCCGCGCATACACCGGCGCGAAGTCCGGCGCGGTCAGGTCGAACAGTTGCTGGAAGTCGTCGATGACGAAGTAGGTGGTCTGGTAGTTGTCGATTTTGTAGGGGGTGCGCATGGCGTGCTCGAGTTGCAGGGGCACGCGTGCGGGCGCGGGGCTTTGCACGGCGTGTTGCAGTTCGCCGGCCGAGCTGAGGATGCCCGCACCGTAAGCGCGCAGGCCGTCTTTTTGCTGGATGAGCCCGAACTCGATGGTGTACCAATAGAGGCGGCTCAGCAGTTCGCCCGCCCCCAGCGCGTGGGCCTTGAGGCCACCTTGCCCGTAGCGTTGCACGTAATCGGCAAACACGGGGTTGAAGAGCAGCGGCACGTGGCCAAACAGGTCGTGGAACACATCGGGTTCGACGATGTAGTCAAACTCTTCGGGCGTGCGGATCCAGTCGGTCACCGGAAACTTGCGGTGTGCCAGCAGGGTGAAAAACGGCAGCTCGGGGATCAGCCCCGGCACGGTGACGATCTCCCAGCCGGTGGCGCGGTGCAGGCGTTCGTTGACTTCCTCAAAGCGCGGAATGTGGTCCTTCACGCCGAGCGAGGGCAGGGCGTCGATGAAGGCGTCGCAGGCCAGCCCGGGCAGCAGCGCGGCCTGGCGTTCGTACAGGCGCCGGTAGGTGTCGTGGTCGGCCGGGGTGTAGGCCGCGTAGTTTTGCGCACAGGTGTAGTCGGCGCCTGCGCGGCTGTAGTCGCCGCGCGGCGGGCGTTCGCTTTCGCCATAAACAACAGGTTCAACCGCCATGGCTTTTCTCCATTCGGGGGACACCGCGGAACCGGCTTTGCCGGGCCGCTGGTGTCGCCCCCTTGAGGGGGAGGCGGCCGTCAGGCCGCTTCGGGGTTGGGTGTCAGCACGCCGCGGCGCATCTGGTCCAGCTCCATGCTCTCAAACAGCGCCTTGAAGTTGCCTTCGCCAAAACCTTCGTTGCCCTTGCGCTGGATGAATTCAAAGAAGATGGGGCCAAGCTGGTTCTCGCTGAAGATCTGCAGCAGCAGTTCGCCGGGCGCACCATCCGCCAGGATGTTGCGGGCCTTCAGTGCCGCGATGTCCTCGCCGTGGTTCGGGATGCGCCGGGGCAGCAGCTCGTAATAGGTTTCGCTGGTGGTCAGCAGCTTGATGCCCTCCATCTGCAGCGCGTCCACGGTGTCGTAAAGGTTGCTCGATGCCAGGGCGATGTGCTGGATGCCTTCGCCGTGGTAGCGGTCCAGGTATTCCTGGATCTGGCCCGCGGTGTTGTTGCCTTCTTCGTTGATGGGGATGCGGATCTTGCCGCAGGGGCTGGTCATGGCCTTGCTCTTGATGCCGGTCTGCTGGCCTTCCAGGTCAAAGTAGCGCACCTCGCGGAAGTTGAAGATGCGTTCGTAAAAACCCGCCCATTCGTCCATGCGGCCGCGGTGCACGTTGTGGGTGAGATGGTCGATGGTGGTCAGGCCGTGGCCCGCAGGGTTGATGTTGGCGCCCGAATCGCTGGCAAGCGGCTCGAAGTCCACGTCAAAAAAACCGATGTTGCCGATGTCACCGACTTTTGCCCCGTTCTTGCCGCGCCAGCGGTCGATGAAGTAGATGATGGAGTCGCCAATGCCCTTGATGGCCGGGATGTTCAGTTCGCCGGGCGCGGCGGTGTTGGCGTAGCCCCAGGCGCCGAGCGAGATGGCGCGCTCGTAGGCGGCCTTGGCGTCCTGCACGCGAAACGCAATCGCGCACACGCTGGGCCCGTGCAGGCGCGCAAAACGCTGGGCAAAGCTGTCGGGTTCGGCGTTGATGATGAAGTTGATGTCGCCCTGGCGGTACAGCGTCACGGCCTTGTGGCGGTGCCGGGCAATGGCCTTGAAGCCCATGCGCTCGAACAGCGCGCCCATGGCGGCTGGGTCGGGCGCGGCGTATTCAATGAATTCAAAGCCGTCGGTCCCCATGGGGTTGGGCCATTCGGTCGCGGCGGGGGGCAGGGTGGTGTTCATCGGCGTGTCTCCAGTGGCGGGGTCTGTTCGGGCGGCGTCTGTGGAAAGGCTTCGACAGGCTCAGCCCGAACGGTGGGACAGGCTCAGCCCGAACGGTGGGACAGGCTCAGCCCGAACGGTGGGGGCAGGCTCAGCCTGAACTGTGAGGGTGGGCGCGGCCCGAACGGTGATTGACTGTAGCGGCGCGGGTGAACATTTTTTCTGCAAGTTGTGGCGTTTGATCTGCATCAAACGCAAAAAACCTGCAAAATACATATCATGGAAGCATTGGAAAAGCTGGATCGGCTCATTTTGCGCAGTCTGCAGGCGAACGGGCGCGCCACTTACGACCAGATCGCCGAAACCGTGGGTCTGTCGGCCAGCGCGGTGCTGCGGCGCGTCAAGCGGCTGGAAGAAAGCGGCGTGATCGACCGCTATGTGGCGCTGGTGCGGCCCGAGGCGGTGGGGCTGGGGCTCACGGCCTACCTCAATGTGCGGCTCGAAAAACACACCGAAATCCACAAGCGCAACCCCATGGACCTGTTCCGCGCCAGTGTCCAGACCTGGCCCGAGGTGGTGGAGTGCGCGGCGCTCACCGGCGAGATGGACTATTTGCTGCGCGTGGTGGTGGCCGACATGGCGCACTACAGCCGTTTCATCATGGACACCCTGCTCAAACACCCCAGCGTGGAGGACTGCAAGACCAGTTTTGTGCTGGACCGCGTGAAAGCCACCACGGCGCTTCCGGTTTGACGGGGGCAAAAGGCCTGTTTTAACTTCTAAATTAATAGCTAACTATGTCCATATGACGGGGGCTAATGGCCAAAAACGTCATAAAAATGTAAAAAACGGCATTTCCCCCGACCGTTCAGCGGTTAGGGGTGTGAATTCCAGGGAAAACCCGTATATTGGCTGGATGGACCCTAACCCGCTTCCCCCATCGCCCGTCTCGCGTCCGGCGCCGGTGACGGTGCCCATTCGTTCGCTCGGGGCCAACCATCGCGAGCGCATTGCCCAACACCTGCTGGCGCTGGAGGCCGCCGACCGCTACCTGCGTTTTGGCTACGCCGCCACCGACGAGCAGATCCGCCGCTACGTCGATGGCCTGAACTTCGAGCGCGATGACATTTTTGGCATCTACAACCGCAAGCTCGAACTCATCGCCATGGCCCACCTGGCGTTCTCGGTGGACCCGGCGTGCAAGTCGTGCGCGGAATTCGGCGTGTCGGTGCTGGGCCACGCACGCGGTCGGGGCTATGGCTCCCGGCTGTTTGACCGTGCCGTGATGCACGCGCGCAACGAGGGGGTGACGATGATGTTCATCCACGCCCTGAGCGAAAACACCGCCATGCTCAAGATCGCCCGCAACGCGGGGGCCGTGGTGTCGCGCGACGGTTCCGATTCCGAGGCCCATCTGGTGCTGCCCGAAGCCACGCTGGATTCGCGCGTGGCCGAGATCGTTGAAGACCAGCTGGCCGAACTGGACTACAAGTTCAAGGTGCAGGCCAAGCTGTTCCGGGCCTGGCTGGCGGGCGTGCAGGAGGTGCGCCGCGGCGTGCAGGAGGCACGCGAGAAGTCCCGGGCCTGAAGACTGGGGCCCCCACGCTCCCCACGTTGTGTGGTTCGCTGCCCCCCGAGGGGGCTGGCCTTGCTTGGGAGCGGCCCGGCGCAGCGGCCGGGCAGGATTAGAAAATATCCCGACTGCCGCCTCCTGACCTTCCCGCGCCACTGACGGGAAGTCCGTCATGCCCACTTGGGGGCAATCCCCGAGTGCGCTGGCGCCGATATCCGCTATCCTACGGGCTCCTCAACGACGGCACGTCCTGCACGCAAGCCTGTGTCCGACCCCCGACCCGCGCGAAACGCCGAGCGCGAAGACAAACGCAGCTTTTTCCGGAAACTGGCCGAATTCATCCATCCGGGGCCCGACTCCAAGGATGAACTGATCGAGGTCCTGGCCGAAGCCGAGGACAACGAAATCATCAACGCCGAATCGCGCGTCATGCTCGAAGGCGTGATCCGCATGGCCGGCATGACCGCGGGCGACGTGATGGTGGCCGCGCCGCGCATGGACCTGATCCACATCGACGCGCCCTACGACGAAATCCTGCACATCGTGATCGACACCGCGCATTCGCGCTTTCCGGTGTACGAGCGCGAGCGCGAGAACATCATCGGCATCCTCATGGCCAAGGACCTGCTCAAGCTGCAGCGCGCGCCCGAACTCAACCTGCGCGCCCTGCTGCGACCGGCGATGTTCATCCCCGAGAGCAAGGGCCTGAACGACCTGCTGCGCGAATTCCGTGGCAACCGCAACCACCAGGCCATCGTGGTCGACGAGTTTGGCCGCATCGCGGGGCTGATCACCATCGAGGACGTGCTGGAAGAAATCGTCGGCGAGATCGAGGACGAATTCGACATCGCCGAGGACGCCGGCGATATCTTCGGCCTGGCCGACCAGACCTACCGCGTTAGCGGCGACACCGCCGTCGAGCGCGTGAACGAGGCTTTCGCCGTCACGCTGCAGGCCGGCGAGGACGGCATGCATTTCGACACCATCGGCGGGCTCATCGCCCACGAAATGGGCCACGTGCCCAAGCGGGGTGAACACCACACCCTGGGAGGGCTGAATTTTGTGGTGCTGCACACCAAGGGCGGCGCGGTGCGCTGGTTCCGGGTGTCTCCGGCCGACCCGGGGCAAGGCGACTGATGCGCCGCTCGCACCGCGTTGCGCCCACGCTGGTGGTCCTGGTGGCCGGTGGGCTGCAGGCGGTGTCGATGGCCGCGCCCTGGAACGGTCAGCCCCTGTGGTGGCTGCAACTGCTGAGCCTGGCCCTGCTGGGCTGGCAGCTCAAACGCTGCGCCGACCGTGAGCTCTCCTGGAGCAGCAGCACCTGGACGGGCAACGCCGACCGCCCATCCACCGTGGCGCAGGCGGGCTGGCTGGGCTGGGTGTTTGGCTGCAGCTGGCTCACCGGCACCTTCTGGTGGCTGTACATCTCGATGCACACCTACGGCGGCCTGGCGGCGCCACTGGCCGCGGCCGCCGTGCTGGGTCTGGCGGCGGTGCTGGCCCTGTATTACGCCCTGGCGTGCGCCATTTTCATGGCCATTTTGAGGCCAGTTCCCCACGTCAGTTCTGGGTTTCGTGCTATTCTTTTTGCTGCGCTGTGGACGGTGGCCGAACTCGCCCGCGGCAGCTGGTTCACGGGCTTTCCGTGGGGCGCGGGGGGCTACGCCCACACCGACGGGCTGCTCGCGGGCTATGCGCCGTGGCTGGG
>JBGSNW010000344.1:0-3797 GCA_041739435.1 Burkholderiaceae bacterium | reverse complement strand
GCCTGACCCCTGCTGCGCGACCCCCTCTGCGTCCGCTACCCGGCGAAATCAGGTGGCGCGTTGCACGGGGGCCCAGGTGCCCGCGTGATCTTCGAGCCACTGCGCCGACAGGGTGGACACCTGGTCGTGCGGATGGAAGCTGCGCTTGAAGTAGGCGCACCACGGCCACCAGGTGTGGCGCACCAGGCCGTGGCGGCCGAACAGGAAGTCGGCCGCTTCCCGCCAGGTTTTCCAGCGCCACAAACTGCCATCGCGGCGCAGGTTGTTGACGGTCTGGCGCAGGGTGTCGGTGACGAAAATCAGGGTCACGCGGCGGAACCATTTGATGCGCCAGGTGTTGTTGCCGCCCAGCGCCCGGTACAGATCGAACGCGGTATTTTTATGCTCGGCCTCTTCGGCGCAATGCCAGAGCCAGAGGTTCTTCAGGCGGTCTTCGGTGCCGTCCAGAATGGCCGGGTGGTGCAGCAGCCATTCCGCGAAGATGGCCGTGAAGTGTTCATTGGCGGCGGTGATGGCCAGCGGATGCAGCGGGTTCACGCCCTCCAGCCGCTTCATGCGCCGGGCCGCGCGGGGCGCCCAGTCGTTGACCAGCCCGTGGTTGGCCAGGTGCGCGTTGAACAGGCCGTGGATTCGCCGATGTGTTGCCTCCTGGCCGATGAAGGCCTGCACTTCGTCGGCGTAGCTGTCCTGGTCTTCCAGTTGAAGGGCCTTGAAGCCATTGCGCACGGAATCCATGAAAAACTGCTCTCCCACGGGAAAACTCATCGAAAGCGCATTAAAAAACGCGGTGGCGAACGCGTTTGCGCCACACCAATGGCGCTGCAGAGGTGTTTCAAGGTCAATCAGCAGTCGGCGCACGACAAGGTCGTTCATGGGGGGGGTGTTTCGGAGCAGAGGTTCTGGTACGAAGGCGTACCGGGTAACAGTCGATCGTGCCACCCGGGTGTGGTACTGTCAAGTACCTCTTCGGTACGCTTGCTGCGCATGGACACTCTTCCCGATTCCCAACCCGTCGACGCGGTCGACAGTCCGGCACCGTCGGAACACCGACAGCGATTGCTGGCCGGAATGGCCGTGGTGGTGGCCTCCCGTGGCTATGGCGACACCACGATTGCCGACATCGTGCGAGAGGCGGCCGTGTCGCGGCGAACCTTCTATGAGCATTTCAGTACCAAGGCCGATTGCCTGATCGCACTTTTTGAAGCCGCCAGCCTGCGCGCGCTGCGGGTGTTGCGCGAAGCGCTGGATCCGGCCCAGCCCTGGCAGTTGCAGGCGGAGCGCGTCCTGGCCGCCTATTTTGAATCCATGGCGCAAAACCCCGTGCTGCTGCGCACGCTTTACATCGAAATCCTGGGCCTGGGCGCGCCGGGGCTGGCGGCGCGCCGACGGGTGAACCTGGCCATCGGGGACTTCATCCTGCAGGTGGTCAACGGCCCCACAACGACCACCCCGCGGCTGAGCCCCGCCTTGGCGCAGGCGGTGGTGGGGGGTATCAATGAACTGGTTCTGCAACTGGTGGAGCAGGGGCGCGGCGCGGAACTGGTGGAACTGGTGGAGCCGGCCAGTGCGCTGGTGAAGGCCGTGGTGGGCGCGACGCCGGCCGCTGCAACGGCACCCTGAGCCCGCCCGCACGCACGCAACGTGTTGTCTGGGCTGACGCCCCTAATCGACGCGATACGCTCCATTTCCTGATTGCCGGGGCATTGGCGAACCCCTAGCATCCACCGCACGCCGGGCCACCAAGGGGGTATGCCCGGCTTGATCACAAGCCCAAGGAAGAGACATGCCCAAACTGATCCTCGATTACGTCTACGAGCACGAAGCAGCCCGCGCCGACCAGGTCTACCTGACCCAGCCCGTCGGCGGCGGCCAGGTGGTCGACTACACTTGGCGGCAGATGATGGACCAGGCCCGGCGCATGGCCACACACCTCCAAAACCAGGGCTTCGAGCCCGGCGCGCGGATCGCAATCCTGTCCAAGAACACCGCACACTTCATGATGGCCGAACTGGCCATCTGGATGAGCGGCTACACCACGGTGGCAATTTTCCCCACCGAGTCGGCCGACACCGTCAAATATGTGCTGGAGCACAGCGGTGCCAGCCTGCTGTTTGTGGGCAAGCTCGACACCTGGAGCCAGCAGGTTGGGGGCATCCCGGCCGGAATGCCGTGTATTGCGTTGCCCCTGTCGCCCAAGACCAGCTACCCGAGCTGGGACAGTATCGTGGCCAAAACGCAGCCCATGGCGGGCAAGCCCGCGCGCCGGGGTGATGACATCGCGGTGTTGATGTACACCTCGGGCTCCACCGGCACGCCCAAGGGTGTGATGCACAGTTTTGCCCGTGCCACCGCCGCGAGCGAGGGCATCGTGGCCTATCAGGAAAAGGAAATTGGCGCCGGTTTCACCTACCGCGTGTTGTCGTACCTGCCGCTGGCGCACATCTTCGAGCGGGCCTGGGTCGAATGTGCGGGTTTCATCATGGGCCGAGGGCATATCTTCTTTGCGGAGTCGCTGGACACCTTCGTGCAGGACCTGCAGCGCGCCCGGCCCACGATGTTCATCTCGGTACCGCGCCTGTGGCTCAAGTTCCAGCAGGGCGTGTTCGCCAAAATGCCGGCCAAGAAGCTCAACCTCCTGCTGTCGATCCCGATCCTGAACCGGATCGTGGCCCAAAAGATGCTCACGCGACTGGGCCTGAACGAGGTGCTGATGGCCGGCAGTGGTTCCGCACCCATCCCGCCCGCGCTGATCGACTGGTATCGCCAGCTCGGGCTGAACCTGGTGGAAGGCTACGGCATGACCGAGGACTTTGCGTTCTCGCACACCACCACGCGCAAGCTCAACACGCCAGGGCACGTGGGCGTGACATTTGATGGTGTGCAGCGGCGCATCGACGACGACGGCGAGATCCTGATCAAGTCGCCCGGCACCCTGGTGGGTTACTACAAGCGGCCCGACCTCGACGCCGAGGTGTTCACGCCCGACGGGTTCTTCCGCACCGGTGATCTGGGCGAAGTCAGCCCGGACGGCCAGCTCAAGCTCACCGGGCGCAAGAAAGAACTGTTCAAGACCGGCAAGGGCAAGTACGTCGCCCCGGCCCCGATCGAGAACCTCATCAACGAATGCCCCATGGTCGAGCTGTCGCTGGTGTCGGGCGTGGGCCAGCAGGCCGCCTATGCCATCGTGGTGCCGGCCGAGGGCCTGCGTCCCCGCCTCTCCGACCCGGCCGTGCGTGCCGAATTTACCCAGGAAATGGCCAAGGTGCTCCAGCGCGTGAACGACAGCGTGGCCGACTACGAGCAGCTGCGCATGATCGTTGTGGCCCGCGAACCCTGGTCCATCGACAACGGCTGCCTGACACCCACCATGAAGATTAAGCGCAACCGCATCGAAGCGGCCGTGGGCGACCAGGTCGAGAAGTGGTACAGCGCCAAGGGGCCGGTGGTCTGGGCCTGAGGCTGTGCCCGGGCGACTGTTCCCTCATGAAACCCAGGACGGATCGCAGGAACGTCCCCACCTTCATCGGGGTTGCACTGCTGGCGACGCTGGCGGTGCTGCCTGCGCAAGCGGCGGGTGCCGCGACCTCGTGCGAAGCGCTGCAGGCGCAGATCGCCGCCAGGATCCGCGCTGCGGGGGTGGTGCAATTCACCCTCACCACGGTGGATGCTGATGCCAGGGCCGACGGCAAGGAGGTTGGCCGCTGCGAACTGGGTCACAAAAAAATCATGTATGCGCGCGGCGCGTCCGCGGTGACGCCTGTCACCCCAAAGGTTGCCCCACCGGTCGCCCCACCCGC